>NZ_JBFPJR010000048.1:0-21946 GCF_040838215.1 Nocardioides eburneus
GTCTTGTACTTGGTGACTTCGGCGCCGTCCTTGAGGCCGTCGCCGTCGGTGTCGGCCTTGGTCGGCTTGGTCTTGTATTTCGTGACTTCGGCGCCGTCCTTGAGGCCGTCGCCGTCGGTGTCGGCCTTGGTCGGCTTGGTCTTGTACGTGCTGACCTCCTGGCCGTCGGTGAGGCCGTCGCCGTCGGTGTCAGCCGTCGTCGGGTCCGTGCCCTCGGCCTTCTCCTGGCCATCGCTCAGCCCGTCGCCGTCGGTGTCGGCCATGGTCGGGTCGGTCGCCGGGGAGCCGTTGAGCTCGTCCCCGTCGCTCACGCCGTCGCCGTCGGTGTCGGCCTTGGTCGGGTCGGTGCCGGCGGCGACCTCGTCCCCGTCGCTCACGCCGTCGCCGTCGGTGTCGGGGTTCGTCGGGTCGGTGCCGAGGTCCTGCTCCTTCGCGGAGGACAGTCCGTCGCCGTCGACGTCGGAGCCGACCGGCATCGATGACGGGTCGTTGGGGTCGCTGCCGCCGACGATCTCCAGACCATCGTCGATGCCGTCGCCGTCGGTGTCGGCCTTGGTCGGATCGGTCGGCGCGTTGCCGAAGGAGCTGTTCTCCGAACCGCTGACCTCGGCCTTGTCGAGGACGCCGTCACCGTCGGTGTCCGGCTTCATCGGATCCGTGCCGGCCTTGGCCTCCGCGCCGTCATCGAGGCCGTCGTTGTCGCTGTCGGTGTTGGTGGGGTTGGTGCCGGCGGTCTTCTCGTCGCCGTCGGAGACCCCGTCACCGTCAGTGTCGGCCTTGTTCGGGTCGGTGCCGTCCGTGTTGACCTCGGTGCCGTCGTCCACGCCGTCGCCGTCGGTGTCAGCCTCGGTGGGATCGGTCGGCTGGTTGTCGTACGCCGCGTTCGACGTCCCGGCGACCTCGTCGCCGTCCTCAAGCCCGTCGCTGTCGGTGTCCTTCACCGTCGGGTCGGTGCCCGCCTTGGCCTCGGCGCCGTCGTCCAGGCCGTCGCCGTCGGTGTCGGCCTTGGTGGGGTCGGTGGCGGGGGAGCCGTTGAGCTCGTCGCCGTCGCTCACGCCGTCGCCGTCGGTGTCGGCCTCGGTGGGATCGGTCGCCGGGTTGCCCTCGGCGGGGTTCACCTCCGCGCCGTCCTCGAGCCCGTCGCCGTCGGTGTCGGCCTTCGTCGGGTCGGTGCCGAGATCGGCCTCCTGGCCGTCGGTCAGCCCGTCGCCGTCAGAGTCGGCCGTGAGCGGGTCGGTCCCATTGGCGACCTCGTCGCCGTCGTCGACGCCATCGTTGTCACTGTCCGGGCTGGTCGGGTCCGTGCCCGCGTCGGCTTCGGCACCGTCGCTCAGGCCGTCACCGTCGCTGTCGGGGTTGGTCGGGTCCGTACCGGCCTTGACCTCGTCGCCGTCAGAGATCCCGTCGCCATCGGTGTCCGCCTTGGCCGGGTCCGTACCGGCCTTGACCTCGTCGCCGTCGGAGATCCCATCACCGTCGGTGTCCGCGGCGTTCGGGTCGGTGCCGTACTTCGTGATCTCGTCGCCGTCGGAGATCCCGTCGCCGTCGGTGTCGGCCTTCGTCGGGTCGGTCGGCGCGTTGTCGTAGCCGTCATTGGCCGCGCCGGAGACCTCATCGCCGTCCGTGACGCCGTCACCGTCGCTGTCGGGGCTGGTCGGGTCGGTGCCGGCCTTGGCCTCGGCGCCGTCGTCCAGGCCGTCGCCGTCGGTGTCCGCCTTGGCGGGATCGGTGGCCGGAGAGCCGTGGACCTCGTCGCCGTCGGAGATCCCGTCGCCGTCGGTGTCCGTCTTCGTGGGGTCGGTGCCGGCGGCCTTCTCGTCCCCGTCGCTCAGCCCGTCGCCGTCGGTATCCGCCTTGTTGGGGTCGGTGCCGGCGAGCACCTCGTCGCCGTCGTTGACGCCGTCGCCGTCGGTGTCCGCGGCGTCCGGGTCGGTCGGCTGGTTGGCGTAGGCCGTGTTGGCCGATCCGGACGTCTCCTGCTCGTCGGTGAGGCCGTCGCCGTCGGAGTCCTGCCCCGGGACGCTGTTGGCGCCATTCGGGTCGGTCCCGGCCAGGATCTCCGCGCCGTCGTTGCTGCCGTCGCCGTCCGTGTCCGCGCTGTTGGGGTCGGTCGGCGCGTTGCCGAAGCCGTCGTTCTCGGAGCCGGAGGTCTCCTGGCCGTCGGTGAGGCCGTCGCCGTCCGTGTCGGGGTTGGTCGGGTCGGTCGGCGCGTTGCCGAAGTCGTCGTTCTCGGAGCCGGAGGTCTCCTGGCCGTCGGTGAGGCCGTCGCCGTCGGTGTCGGCGCTCGTCGGGTCGGTGCCGGCGTCCGCCTCGTCGCCGTCGCCGAGCCCGTCGCCGTCGGTGTCCGCCGTGTTCGGGTCGGTGGCGGGGGAGCCGTCGACCTCGTCGCCGTCGGAGATCCCGTCGCCGTCGGTGTCGGCCTTGGTCGGGTCGGTCGGCGCATTGTCGTAGGCGTCGTTCGCCGAGCCGGAAAGCTCCTGGCCGTCGGTGAGGCCGTCGCCGTCGGTGTCGGGGTTGGTCGGGTCGGAGCCGGCGTCCTTCTCGGCACCGTCCGTGGCGCCGTCCCCGTCCGTGTCGGCGTTGGTCGGGTCCGTGGCGGGGGAGCCGTTGACCTCGTCGCCGTCCGAGATGCCGTCGCCGTCGGTGTCGGCCTTCGTCGGGTCCGTGCCGAGCTCCTGCTCGCGCGCGTCGGTGAGCCCGTCGCCGTCGGTGTCCTTGAGCGTCGCGTCGTCAGCGGGATCGGTCGGGTCCGTGCCCGCCTCGACCTCGTCACCGTCCGAGATGCCCCCGCCGTCGGTGTCGGCCTTCGTGGGGTCGGTGGAGTACTGGTCGACCTCGTCCCCGTCGCTGAGCCCGTCGCCGTCGGTGTCGGCCTTGGTCGGATCCGTGCCGGCGGTCTTCTCGTCCCCGTCGCTCAGCCCGTCGCCGTCGGTGTCGGCCTTGGTCGGGTCGGTGCCGTCGTCCTGCTCGACCCCGTCGTTGACGCCGTCGCCGTCGGTGTCCGGGTCGTAGGGGTCGGTCCCGAGGGCGTTCTCCTCGTCGGTGGTCAGCCCGTCGCCGTCGGGGTCGGTGCCGCAGTCGATGCCACCCGCGGGTGCGGTCGCCTCGGCGTGCAGCGGGATCAGGTCGAGGCTGATGGCGTCGGCAAGACCGCCCAAGAGGGTGACGTCCAGGTGCAACAGGGACGCGTCTGCGGTGACGCTGGTGCCGTCCGCGCTGGCGTTCTGCGTCAGCTGCCCGAGGCTGAGCGTCACGTCGGCGACCAGCGGGATGCTGATGTCGAGCGTGCGGTTCCCGGAGTCGAGCGTCTGGGTCTGCGTCCCGCCGAGCACGCCGGGGTAGGTGACGGCGAGCGCCGGCGCGTCGAACGTCGCCGTGGCACCGCCGGGCTTGCCGGTGGCGGTCGCGGTGAGCTTCGGCTGGGAGACCGGCGAGTCGCCCGCGACGGCGATCTTGATCTGGCCGCCGAGCAGCGAGATGCCGGCCGCGTTCCCGGTCTCGGTCACGGTGACGGCGCGGTTGTCGTCGCCGTCGCCGGCGACCTGGGAGAGCTGCGTGGTCTGGGAGGCCTCGAGGGCGTCGACGCCGAGCAGCGAGCCGATGGCAGGGATGTCGTCGGCGACGGTCAGGTCGGCGGTGGAGATCGACGACGCGCTCACGTCGGTGTCGGGTGCCATGCACGAGGTGCCGGAGTTCCAGTGGGCCTCGGCGCTGCCGGTGGACACCCCGAGGTCGAGGATCGGTCCGAGGGGCGCGGCGGCGAGACTGCCGCTGTCAGCGCCGGACTGGTTGGGCGGCGCCTCACGGTGGCGCTGGTCGAGCAGGCCGATGTTGTCGCTGCCGAGCAGCGAGGCGTCGAGGTTGCTGGAGCTGGCCTGGGTCACCGGGGCACCGGTGCCATCGGTGCTCCCGGTCGCGACGCCGACGCCGGTCTCGGCGAGGCCGCCGAGACCGGCGATGTCGAGCGCCCCCAGGTGGAGCAGCTCCGCCTTGGCGTCCGAGGTGAACGCGGGCGGGGTCAGGTCTGCGGCGACGGTGGCGGCGTGAGCGCTGGTGGGGAGGGCGACGACGGTGTAGAGGACCGCGGTCGACAGCCCGAGGGCTGCTCCCACCTTTTGGCGGATGTTCATCTTCTGGCTCCTGGCGGGGACGGTTCTGATCGTCAGGACCGGCGCCGCCAGGCGGCGGACGCGTGGGGGATACGGGCCCGACGGCGAGTCGGGAGGGGCGCTCGACCGTCAGTCGAGGCGGCCCCTCCGGCCTCGTCGCGCGTTCAACGAGACGCCCACAGATTGGTTACACGCGCCCCGCGGCGTACGTCGAGGGCGGCGTCCGCCTCGGAGGCCGGCCGCGCAGACGGGCCGGACGCCGTCGGTCGGCGGCGGGCGGGTGGCAGTTGGACGGCGCAGCCGCGGGCGGCGTACGCTGGTAATGCGTCTGAAGTCTGCCTGCGTCCCAGACCTAGCGGACTCCGGCTCACTGTTGATACGTGGCCCTCACGGGCTGCTCACCGGCCAGCTCCACCGGCCAGTCGGCGTTCTCGCGAATCGGCTGTGACAACGGGCTTCACGCGCGCCCGTACGACATCTGCCCACCAAGGAAACCACCTCCCTTATGACGAGCACCATCAACACTCTTCCCGGCAACTTCGATGTGGCTGGCGACGCGCCCCAGGTGGCGGTCAACGACATCGGGTCGGAAGAGGACTTCCTCGCCGCGATCGACGAGACCATCAAGTACTTCAACGACGGTGACATCGTGGATGGCACCATCGTCAAGGTCGACCGGGACGAGGTCCTGCTCGACATCGGCTACAAGACCGAGGGCGTCATCCCGTCGCGCGAGCTCTCGATCAAGCACGACGTCGACCCCTCCGAGGTCGTCGAGGTCGGCGACAAGGTCGAGGCCCTGGTGCTCCAGAAGGAGGACAAGGAGGGTCGCCTGATCCTGTCCAAGAAGCGCGCTCAGTACGAGCGTGCCTGGGCACGATCGAGCAGATCAAGGAGGAGGACGGCGTCGTCGAGGGCACCGTCATCGAGGTCGTCAAGGGCGGCCTCATCCTCGACATCGGTCTGCGCGGCTTCCTGCCCGCCTCGCTGGTCGAGATGCGTCGCGTCCGCGACCTGCAGCCGTACGTCGGCCAGACCCTCGAGGCCAAGATCATCGAGCTCGACAAGAACCGCAACAACGTGGTCCTGTCGCGCCGCGCCTGGCTCGAGCAGACCCAGTCCGAGGTGCGCCACGGCTTCCTGACCCAGCTCCAGAAGGGTCAGATCCGCAAGGGCGTCGTCTCCTCGATCGTCAACTTCGGTGCGTTCGTGGACCTCGGCGGTGTCGACGGTCTCGTCCACGTCTCCGAACTCTCCTGGAAGCACATCGACCACCCGTCCGAGGTCGTCGCCGTCGGTGACGAGGTCACCGTCGAGGTGCTCGACGTCGACATGGACCGCGAGCGTGTCTCCCTGTCGCTGAAGGCGACCCAGGAGGACCCGTGGCAGCACTTCGCCCGCACCCACCAGATCGGTCAGATCGTCCCGGGCAAGGTCACCAAGCTGGTGCCCTTCGGTTCGTTCGTCCGCGTCGAGGAGGGCATCGAGGGCCTGGTCCACATCTCCGAGCTGGCCGAGCGCCACGTGGAGATCCCGGAGCAGGTCGTCCAGGTCAACGACGACGTCATGGTCAAGATCATCGACATCGACCTCGAGCGGCGCCGGATCTCGCTCTCCCTCAAGCAGGCCAACGAGACCGCTGCCGCCGCGGACGTGGAGGAGTTCGACCCGACCCTCTACGGCATGCCGGCCAGCTACGACGAGCAGGGCAACTACCTCTACCCCGAGGGCTTCGACGCCGAGACCGGCGAGTGGCTCGAGGGCTTCGAGGAGCAGCGCGCGGCCTGGGAGGAGCAGTACGCCAAGGCCCACGCCCGCTGGGAGGCCCACGTCAAGCAGCAGCAGGAGGCCAAGAAGGCCGCCGCCGAGGCTGGGGAGGCCACGTCCTACTCCAGCGCCGCCGAGGACGAGGACGCCACCGGCTCCCTCGCCTCCGACGAGGCCCTGCAGGCTCTGCGCGAGAAGCTCACGGGTGGGAACTGACCCCTCGTTGAGTCGCCGCTGAGCTGACTGACAGACCAAGGCCCGGTCACCCGCAAGGGTGGCCGGGCCTTGGGCGTTGGTGGCGGCGCGGAGATCAGTCGAACCACGGCGGCACCCGCGGTGCGGTGAACACGTCGTGGCTCGCCCAGCGCCACAGCGCCCAGAGCGCCGCGACCAGGGCGACGAGGCCGAGGACGGTCATGATCGGATCCTCCTTCCGTGTGCCGACGGGTTGCGGGCCCGGCGTTGGGCGGCGAGCTCGTCCGCCACGTCGGCGACGAGCCAGCATGCCCCGACGACGATGGTCAGGATCACGATGAACAGCAGGAACTCCATGGCAGAAAGTCTGCTCACGGCGCATTCCTGCCACGAGTGGCAGGAATGCCATCCTTGCGCGATTTACTGCCAGGTGTGACCCTGGTGCGGTGCTGACGAACGTGGCCGCTCTCGTGTACGACGGTGTCGCGCCGTTCGAGCTCGGTGTGCTCTGCGAGGCCTTCGGGGTCGACCGCACCGAGGAGGGGGTGCCGCGACTCGACTTCGCCGTCTGCGGGCCGGCGCCGACGGCACGCACGTCGGTCGGCTTCACGATCAACGTCGACCATGGCCTCGACCGGCTCGAGAGCGCCGACCTGATCGGCGTCCCCGCCATGCACCGCGGCGGGAGCGACGTCGGCCTCCCCGTGTCGGACCCGGTGCTCGAGGCTCTCCGGGCGGCGTACGCGCGCGGCACCCGGATCGTGTCCATCTGCTCCGGTGCGTTCACACTCGGGGCCGCCGGACTGCTCGACGGGCGCGAGTGCACGACCCACTGGAAGTACACCGACGACCTCGCGGCGCTCTTCCCGGAGGCGAAGGTCGTCCCCGAGGTGCTCTACGTCGACTCCGGTCAGATCGTCACCAGTGCCGGCACCGCGGCCGGCCTCGACGCCTGCCTGCATCTGTGGCGGCAGGAGTACGGCGCCGCCGTGGCGAGCGCCGTGGCCCGCCGGATGGTCGTGCCGCCGCAGCGCGACGGCGGCCAGGCGCAGTTCATCGCCCGCGCCGTCCCCGACTGCGACGCCGAGACGCTGGGACCGCTGCTGGAGTGGCTGGTCGAGAACCTCCACGAGGAGCTCGACGTGGAGTCGCTCGCGCGCCGGTCCGCGATGTCGGCCCGCACCTTCGCGCGCCGCTTCCGCGCGGAGACGGGCGTGACGCCGTACGCCTGGATCACGGCGCAGCGGGTGCTGCGCGCCGAGCAGCTCCTGGAGCAGACCGACCGGAGCGTCGAGTGGATCGCGCACGAGGTCGGGTTCGGCAACGCGGCGGCCCTGCGCCACCACTTCGCGCGGGTGCGCGGGCTCAGCCCGCAGGCCTATCGGCGACGCTTCGCCTGCGCCGACTGAGGCCTCGTCCGGCTGCGGACGCGGAACGGGCCGGCTCCTCAGGGGAGCCGGCCCGCCACGCGACGCAGGAGCGTCAGGCGCTCGGCGTGCCGAGCACCGCGACCTCGGTGAGGTCGGTGAAGGCGCAGCCGCCGAAGTAGCCGCCCCACACGGTCGGGTCGCAGGCCTGGGCGAAGGTCACGTCCTGGCCGTAGTACTTCTTGATCGCATCCGTGAGTTGGTTGCCCTGGATCGTGAACCGGACGAACTTCACCCCGGTCGCCGGCGCGTCCGGAGTCACGCTGTTGAGCTGGCCCTGCGTGTCGAGACCGAGGTGGTCGTCCTTGACGGTGGTCCACGCCGTGCCGTCGGGTGAGACCTCGATCGTGTAGTCGCCGGTCGCGGAGTCGATGTCGTCACCGCAGGTGGCGTCCGGAGCGATCTCGAACGCGGAGACGTCGACCGCCTGGGGCAGCTCGATGACGAGCGACTTCGGGACGAAGGTGTCGGTCGGGTCGCCCGCGTCGTCACCGGAGGTGCTGCCCCAGCCGGAGCCCAGCTTCATGTCGATCGCACCGCTCGGGCCGCAGCCGTAGCTGGAGTAGTCCGGGCCGTCGTACGACGTGACGGAAGCCCCGCCCGCGGAGGCCGCCCAGTCGCGTTCGATCGCGAAGTCGTGCGTCGTCGCCTGGCCCTTGGTCACCGTGATCGAGACGACCTCGGGGAGGTAGCCCGGCCCGGAGACGACCACCTTCGGGTAGGTGCCCGGCGGCAGGTTGCCGTGAGCGCCCAGGGTGTAGCGCCCAGTGGCGTCGGTGACCGCGGCGTACTGGTCGCCGAGGCCGGCGATCTTCACGACCGCCCCGACCACGGGGTCACCGGTGGAGGTGTTGGTCACGATGCCGGTGACGGTCCCGTGGCCGGCGGAGGCCGGCGGCGGCGTGTGGAAGTCCTCTGCGACCGCGGTGTCGGCGCCGTCGACGGAGCCGGCGTAGAAGCCCATGCCGCGGTTGGCGAAGATCTTCCAGATCTGCGCGGTGTGCTTGCCGTGGAAGGCGACCAGGTCGGCCTGGAGGATGCCGTTGCGCATGTCGAGCATCGACGGGTCCGCCGCGGAGAGCGACATGCCGCGGGTGATGATCGTGTCGGCGACCGAGTGGCCGAACGCCTTACGCAGGTCCCAGAGGGTCTGGGCCCAGACCTCGCCGGAGGAGTGCACCTCCGCCGAGCCGCCAATGTCGACGAGGTCACCGTAGGTGTAGCCGCCGTCGGGCGTGGCGCCCGGGTTGTAGGTGTTCACGCAGCTCGGGCTGCTCGAGCCCACCGGGCAGTCGATCGCCATGCTGCGGAAGGGCACCGGGTTGCCGTCGGCGTCCTTCTGGCCGCCCATGAGGTACTGCCCCTCGAAGACCTCGCCGTCGGCGCGGGTGTCCTTCTGGAAGCCGCTGGTGACGAGGTAGTCCATGGCGTAGTAGTCCGACCAGGCCTCGCCCATGGCGCCCGCCTGGAGGCTGTTGAGCGTGGAGTTGCCGTCGGCGTCGACCACGAGGCGGTTCGAGAGGCCGTGGGTGTATTCGTGGAGGAGCACCGAGGCGTCGAAGGCGCCGCTGGTCGGGGTGAACCCGTCGGCCGACTTCCACAGGTACATCTGCATCGTCGGCGGCGTGCCGTCCGGCGGGGTGTTCATGTTGGCGTTGTCGTCGTGCGCGCTGTCAGGCAGGCCGTCGGCCGTGTCGGCGCCGTCGAGCACCTGCTGCAGGACCGGGTCGCCGTCCTTCGCCTCGAAGTTGCCGGCCCGCCGCGTGAACGCGATGGCGTGGTCGCTCGCGAGGTAGTCGTGGTAGTTGCTCGCGAGGTAGAACGCGTTGGTCGCGTCGGCGCTCATGTTGGTCCGCCAGGAGTACGGCGTGTTCTCGTCCCACGTGCACACGAAGGCGGCCGAGCACAGGGCGGAGGAGTCGAACGGCTGCAGCGCGAAGCCCGCCTTGCCGTCGGCGCCCGGCACCGGAGTCGTCTCGCCGGCGTCGATCGCGTCGTTGTCGTTGACGTCTGCCCAGGTGCGGACGGTGGTGCCGTCGAGGAACGAGGCCTTCTTCGACAGCCAGCCCTTCTTGACCAGGTCGACGAGCCTGGCCTTCCCGCCTTTGGGCGCGCCGGGGTAGTAGTCGTAGACGTAGGCCTGACCGAGCGTGGACTTCTGCTTCCCGGGCTTGTGACCGGGCTTCGTCGGCGTGTGCCCACCGGTCTTGCCGGGCTTGCTGCTCGGCGTGGTCTGACGCGCTGCGGCGCCGGTGAAGCCCAGCGTGGTGGACGCCGAGGCGTCGGCGACCGTCGAGTGGCGGTAGAGCGCCTTCCCACTCGACGCGTCGATGACGTGCTGGTAGGCGGCGTCGGCTCCGGTCTGGGTGTAGGTCGACCAGCCGAGCCGCAGGCCCTGCGGGGTGAGGAACCAGACCTTCTGGGCGTAGTCGTGGTTCTTCCACGTCGTACGCGCGCCGGCGCCGGTCGTGCGGGACGCGACCGCGACGCCCGCGGCCTTCCCGCGGACGTTGGCCGCCGCGTGCTGGCGGGCGGTGTCGGCGCTGAGCGAGCCCCGGGTCGCCTGCGCCGCCTCGGCCGCCAGGTCGGTGACGGGGGAGCCGGAGACCGAGAGCACCCGGCCATCGGACGTCACGCGGACGATGAGGCCGTTCCCGAAGACCGGGGTGCCGGCGTACTCCTGCGTCCAGGAGAGGTTGTGGAGCCCGGTCTCGTCGACGTAGTCCTGACGGAAGACGAGCGTCTTCAGGTCCGCCTCGGTGAGGCCGAGCACGCCGAGGTGGCTGCGGACGAAGCCGAGCGCGATCGACCGCGCGTCGCCGCCGGTCGGCGCGGTGAGGTAGCCGTCGAGACGGGTGAGCTGGCGGACGGTCCGGGTCAGGGGATCGATGTCGGCGATGCCCTGCGGGCCGAGGCCGATGACGAAGTCCGTGGCGGCGCTGCCGCGATGCTGGGCGATGCTGCGCTCCGCCTTCGTCTTCGCGAGCGCGCCGAGCTCACGGTTGTCGAAGTCGCCGGGCGCACGCAGCACGGACCCGGCGCCGAAGGCGCCGGGTCGGGGATCGGTGTCGTGCCGGCCGCCAGGAGCGGCGTCGGCGGGAGCGCCGGGAGCACTGAGGAGCGCGAGGACGACGGTGCTGCCGACCGCGGCAGCAGCCAACGGTCGTGTCAAGGATCGTTTCACGAGGTTTCCTTCTCCGAGCACGGGCCACCACGGGGTCGTGACCCAAGGGTGCTCAGGACCCTAGGGCCATCCGGCTGTCGGCCGGAAGGGGCTCGCTGCAGAAATGTGTCCGGCCCAGCCGCGCTGAGTCCGCAAGACCTGCGTCGGAGAAGGGATTTCGAGCGACCTGACTCAGGCGGCGGCGGAGCGCTCGAGGCCGCCACGGACCAGGTCGGCGTAGGCGCCGCCGGCCAGCAGGAGCTCCTCGTGGGTGCCGGTCTCGACCACGCGGCCGTGGTCGAGCACCGCGATCTGATCGGCGTCGCGCACCGTCGAGAGCCGGTGGGCGATCGTGATGGTGGTCCGGCCGACCGCCAGCTCGTCGAGGGCCGCCTGGACCTCGCGCTCCGTGGTGTTGTCGAGCGCGCTCGTGGCCTCGTCGAGGACGAGGACCTTCGGGTCGCGCAGCAGCGTCCGCGCGATCGCGAGCCGCTGCTTCTCGCCGCCGGAGAAGCGGTAGCCGCGGGAGCCGACCACCGTGTCGTAGCCGTCCGGGAGGCTCTGCACGAGGTCGTGGATCCGGGCCGCCTTCGCGGCGGCCACGATCTCGGCGTCGGTGGCGTCGGGCCTCGCGTGGCGGAGGTTCTCCCGCACCGTCGCGTGGAGCAGGTAGGTCTCCTGGGTGACGACGCCGACGGCGTCGGCCACGTCGGTCAGGGTCAGGTCGCGCAGGTCGGTGCCGTCGAGCAGCACCCGCCCGTGCGTGGGGTCGTGGAGCCGGGCGACCAGCCCGGCCAGGGTCGACTTGCCGCTGCCGGTCGCGCCGACCAGGGCGAGGCTGCCGCCCGCCGGCACGCGGAGCGAGACGTCCTCGAGGACCGGGTGGTCGCCGTCGTAGGAGAAGGAGACCGAGTCGAAGCCGACCTCGCCGCGGACGTCGACGAGGTGGTGCGGCGCGACCGGGTCGTCGATCTCCACCGGCAGGTCGAGGTACTCGAAGATGCGGCTGAAGAGGGCGAGGCTCGAGGTGACGTCGACGCCGACGTTGAGCAGCCCCATGAGCGGCCGGAAGAGCGACCCCTGGAGGCTGACGAACGCGACCAGCGTGCCGATCGTGAGGCTGCCGCTGGTGACGGGGAAGCCGGCGGCCAGGTAGAGCGCGGCGGGCACGGCGGCGAAGACGACCTGCATCGTCGCCATCCGCCAGCGCCCGGCGAGCTGGCTGCGGACCTCGAGCCCGATCAGCTCCTCGCTGGTGCCCTCGAAGCGGCGCGCGAGGGCGGGCGCGGCGCCGAGCGTCTTGGTCAGCAGGATGCCGCTCACCGAGAGCCCCTCCTCGACCTGGACGTGGAGGTCGGCGAGCTTCGCCTGGCGGGCGTTGGTGACCGCGTAGCGCATGCGCGCGACCTTGCGGGTCGTGATCACCGCCGGCGGGAGCACGACGAGGGAGATCAAGGCGAGGCGCCAGTTGAGCGCGAACATGGCGACCACGGTGCCGATCACGACGGTGACGTTGGCCGCGATGCTGGTCGCGGTGGTGGTGACGACGCTCTGCATCGAGCCGATGTCGTTGACCATGCGGGACTGGACCTCGCCGCCGCGGGTCCGGGTGAAGAACCCGACCGACTGGCGCTGAAGGTGGGTGAAGAGATCGGTGCGCAGCCGGTGCATGACGCGCTGGCCGATCGTCGTCGAAAGCAGCGTCTGGGCGACGCTGATCGCCGCGCTGGCCACCGCGACCGCGACCATGCCGGCGACGCAGAGGAGCAGCAGGCGGCTGTCGCGCTCGGGCAGCGCCGTGTCGATGACGTGGCGCACCAGGAACGGCTGCGCCAGCCCGATGACCGAGCTGGCGACGATGAGGCCGACCACGACGAGCAGGCGGCCACGGTAGGGGGAGAAGAGCCGGGCGATGCGGCGCAGCGAGACGGGAGCGTCTGCGAGCTGGCGCTTGTCGGCCTTCTGGTTGCGCGGGTCGCGGCCGTCACGGCCGCCGGTGGCCTCGATCTGGGCACGGCGTCCGCCGCCCTGGGGCCGGAAGGTGTGGGAGTCGCTCATGCACTCACCTCCGTAACTAATATTGAGGGTAGCTCACTATGAGGATAACCACTCGAACGCTAGGCTTGTTCCCGTGGACGGCACCGGCGACCTCCTGATGACCGCGGCCCGCGCTCTGCGGCGGCGGTACGGCGCCACCCTGGCGCGCTGGGACGTCACGCCCGGGCAGGCCCGTGCCCTGCGCCTGGTCGTCGCCGCCGACGACCCGCTCCGGCTCTCGGAGCTCGCCGAGCTGCTGCGCATCGTGCCGCGGTCGGCGACGGAGGTCGTCGACGCGCTGGAGAGCCGCGGTCTCGTCGTACGCCGGCCCGACCCCGCCGACCGGCGCGCGACCTGCGTCCTCGCGACGTCGGAGGGCGAGCGCCTCGCCGTCCTCATCGAGGACGCGCGCGCCACGGAGGCCGACGCCTTCCTCGCGGTGCTCCCGGCGGACGACCGGGCCGAGCTCGACCGGATCCTGGAGAAGCTGGTCGCCGAGGCCTGAGCGCCGCGCCGGTGCCGGGCACACTACGGTGACGCCATGCGCGTAGGACTCACCGGCGGCATCGCGTCGGGCAAGAGCACGGTGTCGGCGATCCTCAGCGAGCTCGGAGCGGTGGTGATCGACGCCGATCGGCTGGCCCGCGAGGTCGTGGCGAAGGGGACGCCGGGGCTGCAGCAGGTGGTCGATGCATTCGGCTCCGAGGTCCTCACGGCCGACGGCGAGATGGACCGCCCGAAGGTCGGTGCGATCGTCTTCGGCGACGAGGAGAGGCGCAAGCAGCTGGAGGCGATCATCCATCCGCTGGTCCGGGCCCGGGGCGCCGAGCTCGAGCAGGCCGCCGGCCCCGACTCCGTCGTCGTGCACGACATCCCCCTGCTCGTCGAGACCGGGCAGGCGGACCGGTTCGACGCCGTTCTCGTCGTGGACGTCCCGACCGAGGTCCAGGTCGAGCGGCTCTCCCGCGACCGGGGGATGGGCGAGGACGAGGCACGGGCGCGCATCGCGGCGCAGGCGAGCCGCGAACAGCGGCGTACCGTCGCCCACCGGCCCAACGGCTACCTCATCGAGAACGTCGGGACGCGCGAAGACCTCCGTCAGCGGGTGACGGAGGTCTTCGACACGTTGCGCTCCCAGACCGGTTAGGCGGCCAGGTCCGGGTCCGCAAAACGGCGGAGCTTCTGGAGAGCCTCGCGCTCGAGCTGGCGGACGCGCTCGGCGGAGATGCCGTGCTTGAGGCCGATGTCGGCGAGCTTGTGCTGGCGCCCATCGACGAGGCCGTAGCGGCTGCGGATGATGTCGGCGGCGCGGTCGTCGAGGCGCCCCACCAGGGCGTTGAGGCGCTCCCGGGACTCCACGTCGATGAAGTTCAGGTCGGGCCCGGGGGCCGTCTCCTGCGCCATCAGGTCACCGAGCGAGGTGTCACCGTCCTCGTCGACGGGGGAGTCGAGGCTGACGTGCTCGCGGCCCCAGGCCATCAGGTCGATGACGCGCTCGAGGTCCATGCCGAGCTCGGCAGCGATCTCCTCCGGCTCGGGCTCCCGGCCGAGCTGACGCTCGAGCGTGCGGCGGGCACCGCCGACCTGGTTGAGCTCCTCGACGACGTGGACAGGGAGGCGTACGACGCGGGCCTGCTGCGCGATCCCGCGGGTGATCGCCTGGCGGACCCACCAGGTGGCGTAGGTGGAGAACTTGTAGCCCTTGGTGTAGTCGAACTTCTCCACCGCCCGGATGAGCCCGGTGTTGCCCTCCTGGATCAGGTCCAGCATCGGCATCTGGGCGCGACCGTACTTCCGCGCGATCGAGACGACCAGACGCAGGTTCGCGGTGATGAACGTGTCGACGGCCTTGCGGCCCTCCTCGGCGAGCCACTCCAGCTCCGCGCGGGTCGCGCCACCGGGTGCCTTGCGCCCGGTGCGTCCCTCCGCGAGCAGGTGCTCGGCCAGGAGCCCGGCCTCGATGGCCTTGGACAGCTCGACCTCTTGGGCGGCGTCCAACAGCTCGTTGCGCGCGATCTCGTCGAGGTAGAGCCCGACGCTGTCGCGGCCTTCGATCTCACGGCCCTTCGAAGCGGGTGTCGCGGTGCGTGTCGCCATGGGATCCTCCTAACGGTGAGACACGGAGGTCTCACGGGGATGTCAACGCATGAGGTGACCGGGGGATTCCCCCGGTATGCGTCGATCTCTTGTCCCGATTGACGATCGAGCGATCCGCAGAGTTGCACGGAGCGGCCAATCTCAGGGTCTTTTCAGGGCTTGCCCTGAATTCGCACAGGTGGGCGACCGCTCGTGGGCGGGCGTCAGGCGTCGACCCGGGCTGCTCCGCTCACCACCGCTCCGCTCGGGGCCGCGTCGCTCAGACCCATCCGGTCGAGGATCCAGGCCAGGCTGAAGGCCCGGTCGTGCCAGGCCTTGTAGCGCCCGGAGACACCGCCGTGCCCGGCCGACATCTCCGTCTTCAAGATCACGTCGGGCTCGGTCGCGAGGGCGCGGAGCTTCGCGACCCACTTCGCCGGCTCGACGTAGAGCACGCGGGTGTCGTTGAGGCTGGTCTCGGCCAGGATCGGCGGGTACTTCTGGGCGGCCACGTTCGTGTAGGGGTCGTAGGACGACATGTAGTCGAACACCGCGGGATCGGCTTCCGGGTTGCCCCACTCGTCGTACTCCGTGACCGTCAACGGCAGCGTGGCGTCGAGCATCGTGGTCAGAGCATCCACGAACGGCACGCCCGCGACGATGCCGCCGAACGCGTCCGGCGCCTGGTTGGCGACGGCACCCATCAGCAGGCCGCCGGCGCTGGCGCCCTCGGCGACGACGAGCTCGGGCCGCGTCCAGCCGACCTCGACCAGGTGGCGCGCGCACGCGATGAAGTCGCTGAACGTGTGCTGCTTGTGGAGCAGCTTGCCGTCGTCGTACCAGTGCCGGCCCATCTCGCCACCGCCGCGGACGTGCGCGATGGCGAACGCGGCACCACGGTCGAGGACGCTGAGCCGCGCCACGGAGAAGTAGGGGTCCATCGAGGCCTCGTAGGAGCCGTAGCCGTAGAGGTGGACGGGGACGATGCCGCGCTGCCGCGCGTCCTTGCGGACGACGATCGAGATCGGCACCTGGACACCACCCTCGGACGCGGCCCAGAGCCGGTGCTCCTCGTAGTCGTCGGGGTCGTAGCCGCCGAGGACGGGGGAGCGCTTGAGCAGGGTGAGCTCGCGCGTGCGCACGTCGTAGTCGTAGACGCTGCTGGGGATCCGCATCGTCGTGTAGCCCAGCCGCACGACCGGGGTGTCGAACGACGGGTTGCCCCCGGAGCCGATCGTGTAGAGCTCGTCCTCGAAGCCGACGAGGTAGTCGTCCTTGATCGCGCGCGCGCCGCCCTCGGCGCCGAGCTCGAGGATCCGCAGCTGGGTCAGGCCCTCGCTGCGCTGGTGGACGACGAGATGACCGGCGAAGGCGTCGACGTCCTCCAGGCGTACGCCGGCGGTGTGCTCGATCAGCGGCGTCCACTCCGCCCGCGGGGTGGGTGCGACCGGTGCGGTCGCGAGCTCGAAGTCGGGCCCGCTGGCGTTGTGCATCACGAGGAAGACATCGGTCTGGCCGGTCGGGGTCGGGAGGACGGCGTGCTCGAGGGAGTACTCGACCCCCTCCTCGCGCGGCGCGAAGACCTGCCACCCCGCCTGGGCCGAGTCCTGGGGAGCGTCGAGGTCGAGGAAGCGGTATTCGGAGGTGATCTTGGCGCCGCTGGCGATGATCATGAACCGGTCGCTGCGGCTGCGGCCGACGCCGACCCAGAAGCGCTCGTCGCTCTCGTGGAAGACCAGCTCGTCCTGGTCCTGGGTCGTGCCGAGCCGGTGGCGCCAGATCTTGTCGGCGCGCCAGGACTCGTCGGCGGTCGTGTAGTAGAGCCACTCCGAGGCGCGGTCCCAGGTGGCCCCGCCGTGGACGTTCTCGATCACGTCGGGGAGGAGCTCGCCGGTCGTGAGGTCCTTGACCCGGACGGTGTAGCGCTCGTCGCCGACCACGTCGGTCGAGTAGGCCAGGAGCGTCGTCGACGGGCTCACCGCGTTGCCGCCGAGGCTGAAGAACTCGTGGCCCTCGGCCAGCGCGTCCAGGTCGAGCAACAGCTCCTCGCCGGGGAGCGCCGGCTGGTCCGGCGCGACGTCGGCGGGGGTCGGCGGCGTCCAGTCGCTCTCGTCGGACACCTTCACGCGACAGCTGGCGCCGTACTCCTTGCCCTCGAAGGATCGGCCGTAGTACCAGTAGCCGCGTGCCCGGGTCGGCACCGAGAGGTCGGTCTCCAGCGTCCGGCTCCGGATCTCCTCGAAGATGCGCTGCCGCAGGTCGGCGAGGTGGGCGGTGCGCTCCTGGGTGTAGGCGTTCTCCGCCTCGAGGTAGGCGAGCACCTCCGGGTCGTCCTTCTGCCGCAGCCACTCGTAGTCGTCGGAGCGGACCTTGCCGTGGAACGTCTTGCTACTGGGCTTCTTCGGCGCGACGGGAGGCTGGGGCATCGACATGACTGCGACCCTATCCGTGGCCCCTATCCTCTGAGGTCATGACCGAACGTCATGCGGATCCGCCCGCGGACCAGGTGGTGGACCTGAACGCCGACCTCGGCGAGGAGGTCACCGACGACGCCGCCCTGCTGGCGGTCGTGACCTCGGCGAACGTCGCCTGCGGCTATCACGCCGGGACGCTCGCGATCATGCGCGCGGTGTGCGCCGAGGCGGCCCGGCTCGGCGTCGCGGTCGGCGCCCAGGTCTCCTACGCCGACCGGCCCAACTTCGGCAGGGTCGAGCTGGACGTCGCCGCCGACACGCTGCGGGAGCAGGTCGCCGACCAGGTCGGCACGCTCGCCGGGATCGCGGTGGCGGAGGGCACCGCGGTGACCTACGTGAAGCCGCACGGCGCGCTCTATCACCGCACGCGCACCGACGCCGTCCAGGCGCGGGCCGTGCTCGACGGGTCGGGCTCGCTCCCGGTCCTCGGCATGCCGGGTGAGCTGCTCACCGCGGCGACGGCGGCCGGACGGAGGACCTGGCTCGAGGGCTTCCCCGACCGGGCGTACGACGGCGACCGGCTGCGTCCGCGCGACCAGCCCGGCGCGCTCGTGGAGGACGAGGCGGACATCGTCGCCCACGCGCTGGACCTCGCCCCGCGGGTCGCGTCGCTCTGTCTGCACGGCGACTCGCCCGGCGCGGTCGCGCACGCCGCCGCCGTACGCCGGGCCCTGGAGGAGGCGGGCTGGCGCCTGCGTTCGTTCGCCGGAGGCGACTGATGGCCGGGCCGACCGTCCGCGCGTGCGGGCCACGGGCGCTGCTCGTCGAGGTCGATTCGGCGGAGGGCGCCGCGATGCTCGCCCGGTGGGCGCGCACGGCCGGCCTGGCTGCCGGGGACGTCGTCCCGGCCGCGTGCACCGTCCTCTTCGACGACGTCGACGACCCCGAGCGGCTGCGGACGCGGCTCGCGGACTGGTCGCCGTCGTCGGAGGTGCCGGCCGGTCCACTCGTCGAGCTGCCGACGTCGTACGACGGACCGGACCTGGGCTTCGTCGCCGCGCACTGGGGCGTCGACGAGGCCGAGGTCGTCGCGCGCCACACCGGACTGGAGTTCGTCTCGGCGTTCTGCGGCTTCGCGCCGGGGTTCGCCTACCTCACCGGGCTCCCGGAGGAGTGGGCCGTGCCGCGGCTGGCGTCGCCACGGGCGCGGGTGCCGGCGGGGTCCGTGGGGCTGGCCGGCGGCTACTGCGGCGTCTATCCGACCGCCTCACCCGGTGGCTGGCGGCTGCTCGGCCGGACGGACGCGCCCCTGTGGGACCTCGCCCGCGACGAGCCTGCCCTGCTCGCGCCCGGCACGCGGGTGCGGTTCGTGGCGGCCGCGTGACATCGGTGAGCCTCAAGGTCGTCGCGGCCGGCGTGGCGACCACGGTCCAGGACCTGGGCCGGCCCGGCTTCGCCCACCTCGGCGTACCGCGCTCGGGGGCCCTCGACCGGCCGGCGGCCGCGCTGGCCAACCGGCTGGTCGGCAACAGCGTCGACGCCGCGGTCCTCGAGGTGACGCTCGGCGGCCTCGCGCTGCGGACCGACGCCGGCTGCTGGGTCGCCGTGACCGGCGCGGCCGTGCCCATCAGCGTCGGCGGGCGACCGGGCGCGTACGCCGAGGCGCAGTGGCTGCCGGCCGGCGCGACGCTCGCGCTGGGGACGCCCGCGTCCGGTGTGCGATCGTACGTCGCGGTGGCCGGCGGGATCGCCGTCGACCCGGTCCTCGGCTCGCGGTCGACGGACACGCTGTCCGCGATCGGTCCGGCACCCCTGGTGGCGGGCGCGGTGCTGCCCGTGGGAGCCGGTCGGTCGCCGGTGGCGCTCGACACCCCGCCGCGCCGGGAGGCGGACGGTCTGAGGCTCCACCCGGGGCCGCGCCCGGAATGGTTCGCCACCGACGCGCTCGACCGGCTCTGCGACGGCCGCTGGACGGTCCTGCCCGCCTCCGACCGGGTCGGCCTGCGGCTCACGGGCGAGCCGCTCGTGAGGCGGGAGGGGGAGCTGGCGAGCGAGGGGATGGTGCTCGGCGCGGTCCAGGTCCCGCCGGACGGGCGGCCGGTCGTCTTCCTGGCCGACCACCCGACGACCGGTGGCTACCCGGTCGTGGCGGTCGTCGACCCGGCCGACCTCTGGCAGTGCGCCCAGCTGCGGCCGGGGGAGGCCGTCAGCTTCCGTCGGGGCGCCAGGGCGTGAGGTCCGGGTCGTCGGCGGCGTACGACCTCACCGGGCCGGCGGGCGTCCGGGCCGTCTCGAAGCGCACCGTCACGACGCCGCGGCCCGCGCCCCAGACCCACCCGCGGCCGAGCTCACGGTGGACGACGTCCATCCCGGGCTGCCAGCCCTCGCGGGAGCGCCGGGTGAGCCCGGGGTCCGGCAGGTCCGGGGCCGGCTCGTCCTCCGGCTCGAGGGAGTCGCCGAAGAGGTCCTCCTGGATCCAGTCGGCCAGCCCGGACACACCTACGCCGAGGAGCCGGACGCCTCCGGAGGTGTCGCCCGCCTCGACCAGGTCCGCGAACAGGGCGCGGGCCAGCCGCGCGATGGTGCCGGCGTGGTCGGTCGGCGACGGCAGGGTCGTCGAGCGGTTGAGCGTGGTGAAGTCGTGGAGCCGGACCTTGATCGTGATCGTGCGCCCGGACAGACCGCTCTTCTTCAGGCGCGCGGCGACCTCGCCGGCCTGCCGGGTGAGGAGCTGCTCCATGAGCGGGCGGTCGGTCAGGTCGGTGTCGTAGGTGCCCTCGACGCTGACCGACTTGGTCTCACGCTCGGGGACGACGGGCCGGTCGTCCTGGGCGCGGGCGAGCGCGTAGAGCCCGGCGCCGTGGGCCCGACCCGTGATCCGGACAAGCTCATCGAGGCTGACCGCCTCCAGGTCGGCGACCGTCGTGATGCCGGCGCGACGCAGCCGCTCCGCGGTCGCCGGGCCGACGCCGGGGATGATCGTCACGCTCATCGGGCGCAGCAGGTCGAGCTCGGCCCCGGGCGGGACGATGACGAGACCGTCGGGCTTGTCGAGGTCACTGGCGACCTTCGCGATGAACTTGGAGGTGCCGACGCCGACGCTCGCGGTCAGGCCGCCCGTCGCGTCGGCCACCCGGGACCGGAGCTCCTCGGCCACCGCGCCCACCGTCGCGACCTCGAGATCGGGCAGGTCGGCCGCCACGAGGTCGACGAACGCCTCGTCGAGCGAGAGCGGCTCGACGAGGGGCGAGAGCTCACGCATCAGGCCCATGACGACGTCGCTCACGGCCCGGTAGGCGTGGAAGCGCGGGGAGAGGAACGCGGCGTGCGGGCAGCGCGAACGCGCCTCGCGGGTCGACATCGCCGACCGGACGCCGTACCTGCGGGCCTCGTAGGACGCCGTCGAGACGACGCCGCGGCCCCCGACGCCGCCGACGACGACCGGCTTGCCGCGCAGCGAGGGCTTGTCCCGCTGCTCCACGGAGGCGAAGAACGCGTCGAGGTCGAGATGCATGACCGACGCGTGGGATCGCATGGGGGCAACCTAGTCGGGCGCGCCGACAGGACGGAGAACGGGCCGGTTCCCGTCCACAGAGGCTGTTCGTGCGACGTGGTTCAACAACCGGCCGGTAGCTCCGACCGGGCCGTCGGCGCTCGCGGGGAGCGTGGTCGCCATGTCCATGACGCTCAAAGCGACGAGCCGCGAGGACCTCCTCGCGGCTGTGCCTGTCGTCCTCGGCTTCGCGCCCGAGGAATCCCTGGTGATGCTCACGTTCGGTGCGCGCGAGCAGTTCCATGCGCGCATCGATCTGCCCCCCGACCGCGAGCACGTCGATGACTGCGTCGACGCCGTGCTCCGGCCCGCGGTGGTCCACGGCGTCGGCGCCGTCGTCTTCGTTCAGTACGCCGCCGAGGAGATGCTCTCCCGACAACTCGCGCAACGCCTGGCGGTGAGGTTCGGCGATGCCGGGATCCGCGTCATCGAGTCGCTGCGGGTCCACGGCGGCCGTTGGTTCGCGGCGATCCCGCGTGCCGACGTCCCGCGTCACGGTGTCGCCTACGACGTCGATGACCACGCGTTCCGCGCCTCGGCGGTCTACGACGGTCGGGTGACGCTCCCCTCCCGCGCGGACGTCGCCGCGAGGGTCAGGGCCGACCCGCGGCTCGTGGCCGAGACGGAGCGCGCGCTCGACGACGCGGTTCCCCTCAACCTCGCGGGCGTGGTCGGTCTCGTGTCGCGCTGTCTCACCCGCGGGCGGATCGCCGATCCCGACGACCTGGCCTCCTTGCTGCTCGCGCTGCGCGATCCGGTCGTGAGGGACCAGGCGTGGAGCGGGCTGCGCCGGGAGGACGCCGCGGCCCACGTGACGGTGTGGGCCGACATCGTCCGGCGCTGTCCGGATCGCCTGGTCGGGCCGCCCGCCGCGATCCTCGCGCTGGTCGCGTGGCTGTCGGGAGATGGTGCGCTCTCCTGGTGCGCGCTCGACCGCTGCTTCGCCGCGGATGAGACCAACCCGCTCGGGCGGCTCGTCGCCCAGGCGCTGACGGAGGCGGTGCCGCCGTCACGCTGGACGGACTCCGCCGCGCCCACCACGTCGGGCGAGGGCGGGGGAGAGGTCGTGGCCTCCGGTGGGTAACGAATCGCGCATGGACGCCACCCGCACCGTCGGCGTCGAGGAGGCTGCCGGTCCTGCCCGAGCGCGGACCCGACGGCCTCGGCCGCGCGCGGACCTGGGACTGGCCGGCGTCGGTCGTCGA
>NZ_JBFPJR010000049.1:0-21918 GCF_040838215.1 Nocardioides eburneus
GCATCGATCACCATGCCCTTGTCCAGGATCACCTCGATGACATCGGCGAGACTGCTCGGCGCCGGCCTCTCCAGGTAGCCGCCACCCCGGCGCTGCGTCGCCTGAACCGTCATCGCTGCCCGAGCCCGCCGCGCGCCCCCATGGACGCGCCGGACGGCTCCCTCCTGCCGGCGGCGGTACCCGCCTCGCGAGCGGACTAACCGGGTCGAGAGGCACGGGGCAGTCGGTCGCCTTTCCACAACGTCGTGCGTGACCGATTGACGACAGCATCATTTGCAGGTTCTCATAGGCAAACGCACGCAAATGCAAGGATCTCGGAATGAACGATGCGAACGCGAACTCGAGGGCACGGTGCCTTCTCGTCTGGCTCGCCGTGACTGCGGTGGTCGGCACGTTCGCCGTCGCGCTGCTCCCCCTGCCGGTCAGCCTCGACGGCTCCTTCGACGCGCTGCTCGTGCGGCTCTGCTCCTGGGCGCTGCTGGTCTGCGCGGGCTGGTTCTGGGTAGCGACCACCGTCGTGGTGCTCGCAGCCCTGGCCGTGCCCGCCGGCCATGCACCGCGCGCGGTCCGCGCGGTCCCTGCGCCGGTGCGCCGAATGATCCTCGCCGCGTGTGGCGTCGCGCTCACGAGCGGGATCGCGGCGCCCGCGCTCGCCACTCCGGGCGCCGTGCCGGCGGATCTACGCGACCACAGCGGCCGCGTCGTGATCGCCGGACTCCCCTACCCCGACCGCGCCGTTCCCGACCAGGGGGCGCGCCGTCAGCCGCCGGCACCGCCGCCTCCCGCGCGGCGGGCGCTGGCCGTCGTACGCCCGGGAGACACGCTCTGGTCCATCGCCGCCGCCCGACTGCCCGACGACGCGACCGACGCGCGGATCGCGACGGCGTGGCGTGAGCTCTACGACCTCAACCACGACGTCATCGGCGCCGACCCCGATCTCATCGAACCCGGCCAGCACCTCACGCTGCCGCCCTCGTTGCACCTGCCCTCGGAAGGAGCCCCGTCGTGAGCCACCAATCAGAACCCGTCGCGGGGTCGCGCGCGCAGGCCATGTCGCCGGTCGTCCCGCTGCCCGCACCGCGCACTCCTGGCGTGCCTGTCGCCGAGGTCCAGGGCACGCTGGCGCTCGACCTGCAGCCGCGGCAGGACCCACCGCACGGTCTCGACGCGGAGATCGTCCCGATCGAGCGCGGTCGCCACGGCGACCTCAGCGCGTGGGCGGGCAGGTTCGCGCAGGCGGCCGTCGAGATCATCGGCGGCGACCGTCCGGTCACCCAGCTGCTGCGCTGGACCTCCGAGGAGGTCTACGCCGACCTCGGCCGCCGCGCCCAACTCGTCGCCCGCGCCGGGCACCACCAGCCCGGCCAGGCGCGCGTCCAGCCGGTCCGCCCGAAGGTCGCCGGGGTGCACGTCGTCCCCGTCAGCGACGGCGTCGCCGAGGTCGCTCTCCGGGTCCGCTACGGCGTGCGCTCGCGCGCGATCGCCGCCCGCTTCGAGTGGGTCGACGAGCGCTGGGTCTGCACCGCCCTCGAGTTCGCCTGACCGTCGACGTCGGCGTCACGAGCGTCGTCCCAGTGCGGGCCTGAACGAAGTGGCCCCCGCCAGGCGGAGGAGCGAAGGCGGTCTGGGAGCGAAGCGACCGGCGAGCGACGACAACGCCGCGGCGTGCGTGCTGGGGCGACGATCAGCCGTTGACGCGGGCGCTCAGGCCGGTAGGCCCACCGGGGCGGCCGTGGCACTGCTTGAACTTCTTGCCCGAGCCGCAGGGGCAGAGCTCGTTGCGGCCGACCCCGGCGTAGGGGTCGTCGGCGTTCGTGACGGTGGTGCCGCTGGGCTCGGCCGTGCCCTGCTCGTCGGGACCGGAGTAGGTCAGCTGGGTCGGCGCAGAGGGACGGTCGAGCCCCTTGGCGTGGATCTGCGGCGACGCGGCGCGCAGGCTGGCCGAGATCTCCTCGAGCCCCGTCCCGTCGACGCCGACGGCCACCGGCGGCTCGGCCAGGGCGCCCTCGTGCATCGGACCGGCGTGCCGGGTGCCGTCGGGGTGGTAGTGGAACGCCTGCTCCTCTTCGACCTGGACCTCCAGGTTGAACAGGAAGCCGACCGACTCCTCCTTGATGCCGTCCATCATGGCGCCGAACATGTCGAAGCCCTCGCGCTGGTATTCCACGAGCGGGTCGCGCTGGGAGTAGGCACGCAGGCCGATGCCCTCGCGGAGGTAGTCCATCTCGTAGAGGTGCTCGCGCCACTTGCGGTCGAGGACCGAGAGGACGACCTGACGCTCGAGCTCACGCATGACGTCCTCGCCGACCTCCTCCTCACGTCGGTCGTACGCCGCCTGGGCGTCCTCCTTGAGCGCCTCGATGACCTCGTCGCGCTCGAGGTTGGCCTTGTCGCCACCGGCCTGCTCGATCAGCTCGGCGGCGGTGATGGAGACGGGCCAGATCTGACGCAGGTCGGTCCAGAGCTGGTCGAGGTCCCACTCCTCGGCGTACTCCTGGGTGGCGCCCGTGACGACTCCGGTGACGACGTCGTCGATGAAGGTGCGGATCTGCTTCTCCAGGTCGGCGCCCTCGAGGACCTCGCGGCGCTCGGCGTAGATGACCTTGCGCTGACGGTCCATGACGTCGTCGTACTTGAGGACGTTCTTGCGCGAGTCGAAGTTCTGCGCCTCGACCTGGGTCTGGGCGTTGGCGATCGCGTTCGTGACGCGCTTGTTCTCGATCGGGACGTCGTCGGGGATCTTGAGCATCACGAGGATGCGGTCGACCCAGTCGGACTTGAAGAGCCGCATGAGCTCGTCCTGCAGGGAGAGATAGAAGCGCGACTCGCCCGGGTCGCCCTGACGGCCGGAGCGGCCGCGAAGCTGGTTGTCGATGCGGCGCGACTCGTGGCGCTCGGTGCCGATCACGTAGAGGCCGCCGGCCTCCTTGACCTGCTCGTGCTCGGCCGCGACCTGGTCCTTGATCCGGTCGACGGTCGGCTGCCAGGCCGCTTCGTACTCCTCGGCGGTGTCCCCGGTCGGCAGCAGCCCGCGCTTGCGCAGCTCCTGGTCGGCGAGGAACTCGACCGAGCCACCGAGCATGATGTCCGTGCCACGGCCTGCCATGTTGGTCGCGACCGTGACGGCGCCCTTGTGGCCCGCGAGCGCGACGATCTTCGCCTCGTCGGCGTGGTACTTCGCGTTGAGGACGGTGTGCGGGATGCCCTTCTGCTTCAGCAGACCGCTGAGGTATTCCGACTTCTCCACCGAGACCGTGCCGACCAGGATCGGCTGACCCTTCTCGTTGCGCTCGGCGATGTCCTCGACGACGGCGGCGTACTTCGCCTCCTCGGTGCGGTAGACGAGGTCGGCCTGGTCGACGCGCTGCATCGGCTTGTTGGTCGGGATCGGCACCACACCGAGCTTGTAGATCTTGTCGAACTCGCTCGCCTCGGTCATCGCCGTACCGGTCATGCCGGAGAGTTTCTCGTAGAGGCGGAAGTAGTTCTGCAGCGTGATGGTCGCCAGGGTCTGGTACTCCTCGCGGACCTGCACGCCCTCCTTCGCCTCGATCGCCTGGTGGAGACCCTCGTTGTAGCGGCGGCCGGCGAGCATGCGGCCGGTGTGCTCGTCGACGATGAGGACCTCGCCGTCCTGGACGACGTACTCCTTGTCGCGGTGGAAGAGCTCCTTGGCCTTGATGGAGTTGTTCATGAAGGAGATGAGCGGGGTGTTGACCGAGTCGTAGAGATTGTCGATCCCGAGGTGGTCCTCCACCTTGGTGATCCCCGGCTCCAGGACCGCGATGGTGCGCTTCTTCTCGTCGACCTCGTAGTCGACGTCCTTCTCGAGGGTGTCGGCGACCCGGGCGAACTCGTCGTACCACTTCACGTCGTCCTCGGTGGGACCCGAGATGATGAGCGGCGTGCGGGCCTCGTCGATGAGGATCGAGTCGACCTCGTCGACGATCGCGTAGAAGTGCTCGCGCTGGACGAGGTCGTCGACCGAGCCCGCCATGTTGTCGCGCAGGTAGTCGAAGCCGAGCTCGTTGTTGGTGCCGTAGGTGATGTCGCAGGCATACGCCGCGCGCCGCTCCGCCGGGGTCATCTCCGGCAGGATCACACCCACCGAGAGGCCGAGGAAGTGGTGGATACGTCCCATCATCTCGGACTGGAACTTGGCGAGGTAGTCGTTGACCGTGACGATGTGGACGCCCTTGCCGGCCAGCGCGTTGAGGTAGGCCGGCAGCGTCGAGACCAGCGTCTTGCCCTCACCGGTCTTCATCTCGGCGATGTTGCCGAGGTGGAGCGCCGCACCACCCATGATCTGCACGTCGTAGTGACGCTGGCCGATGACGCGCTTCGCGGCCTCACGGACCGTCGCGAAGGCCTCCGGCATCAGGTCGTCGAGGGTCTCGCCCTCCTCGAGGCGGCGCTTGAACTCCGCCGTCATGCCCTGCAGCTCCTCGTCGGACATCGCGACGAAGTCGTCCTCGATGGCGTTCACAGCCTTGGCGATCGCTTCGAGCTGGCGGAGGATCTTGCCTTCGCCGATGCGGAGGATCTTGTCGAGAATGGCCACGGGGTTGGGCTCCTACTAGCTGCAGACAGGGTGGTACGCCGGGTAGCGCGCTCACTCTACCTACGCGATGGTCGCCACCCCACCCTGACAGGCGAACCCGCCCGGATCGCCCGCCAGCGCTGCCGCGACCCCGGTCGGCCGGCCTCGGCGCTCGGGGCGTCCGCCCCAGTCATCCGGCCGACTCATCCGGCCAGCGCGGTCTCGGCGAGCAGAGCAGCCGCGAGGTCGCCGCGAGGCTCGACCACGATCCCGGCGAGGCCGAGCCACCCGGCGAGCCGGACCAGCTCGGCGGCCAGCTCGGCGGCCGTGTCGGGCGGCGCGCATTCCTCGGCGTATGCCGCCTTGACGAGCAGCAGGCCCGCCTTCCGGTCGGCCTTGAGGTCGACCCGCCCGACGAGCCGGTCACCGAGCAGGAACGGGAGCACGTAGTAGCCGTGGACGCGCTTGGGCTCCGGCACGTAGATCTCGATGCGGTAGACGAAGTCGAAGAGCGCCTCCGTCCGGGCCCGCTCCCACACCACCGGATCGAACGGGCTCAGCAGTGCGCGCGCGTCCAGACGTCGCGGCAGGCGCGCGTCGCGATGGAGGTACGCCGGCCGGGTCCAGCCCTCGACCGTCACCGGGACGAGCTCGCCCGCCTCGGTGAGCGCCGCCACGGCCCGAGCGGTGTCCGCCGCCGGCATCCGGAAGTAGTCGGCGAGGTCGCGCAGCGTCGCCACGCCGTGGCTGCGGGCGGCGCGGCGGACGAGCTCGACGTGGGCCTCATGGACCGTCGGGGTCGGCGCCTCGAGATGGACCCTCGGGATCACCCGTTCGGGCAGGTCGTAGAGGATCTCGAACTGGCTGTTGCGCCCGGCGATCGCGAGGTCCCCGGTGGTGAAGAGGTAGTCGAGCACCCGCCGGGTCGTGGACCAGTTCCATCCCCAGTGGTCCTTGCGGCGCGGCAGGCCGTCGTCGAGATCGCGGGCGGTGCTGGCTCCGCGCTCGCGCACCTCGGCGAGCAGGCTCGCCTCCAGCTCCGGGTCCTCCTCGAGCACCCGCCACTTGCCGCGGCGGGCGCGATAGTGGTCCATGCGCCAGCGCATGTGGGGCCACAGCTCCACCGGCATGAAGGCCTGGACGTGCGCCCAGTACTCCACCATCCGGCGTGGGTGACGCTCGCTCGCGCGGCGCAGCAGGTCGACGTCGTACGCCCCCATGCGGGAGTAGAGCGGCATGTAGTGGGCTCGCTGCAGCACGTTGACGCTGTCGACCTGCAGCACCGCGGTGCGCTCCAGCGTGCGCTGGAGGGTGCGCATCGTCGGCGTGGCGTGCGGCTTGTCCCACGCCGCGTGGAACCCCTGCGCGGCGAGCGCGATCCGACGGGCCTGGGCGAGGCTGAGCGACTCCACGGCAGCAGCGTACGGATCATTCCGGACGGGTCTGCTCCGGAATCGACGCACCCGTCAGGGGAGGTCGAGAAGCTTCTCCTTGACGGCATACATGACGGCCTCCATCCGGGAGTGCAGCTGGAGCTTCTCGAGGATGTTGCGGACGTGGTTCTTGACGGTGTTCTCGGAGATGAAGAGCTGCTTGGCGATCTCGCGGTTGTTGAGCCCCTTCGCGACCAGCCGCAGCACCTCGAGCTCGCGCTCGGTGAGGCGAAGCCCGGGGACGTGGTTGCGCTCGGGCCGCGACATCTGCTTGAACTCGTCGATGAGCTTGACCGCCATCGACGGCGAGATCAGCGACTGGCCGTCGGCGACGACCCGGACGGCCTGGGCGACCTCCTCGATCGAGGAGTCCTTGAGCAGGTAGCCCGAGGCACCGCTCTTGACCGCCTCGTAGAGGTCGGCCTCCTCGTCGGAGACGGTCAGCATGATGATCTTGGCCGACGGAACCGCCTGCTTGATCGACTGACAGGCCTCCAGGCCGGTGCGCTTCGGCATCCGGATGTCGAGCAGGACGACGTCGGGCGCCGAGGCCGCCGCGAGGGTCGCGCCCTCGTCGCCGTCGGCCGCCTCACCGACGACCTCGATGCTCTGCTCGGCGCTGAGGAGCATGACGAGGCCGCGACGGAAGAGCTCCTGGTCATCGACGACGATGACACGGATCGGCTCAGGATCGGTGGTCGTGGGGGACACCCCCGCATCATGACACGTCCGGGCCGTGCCGTTGGGTGTCTTGTGATCAATCGGGCGCCGCGGGAGTGGCCCGGACGGGCACTCCCGCGGCGCCGCGGTCGTCGGTCAGGGACGGATCGCCGCGGTCAGAACGTGTCCTCCCGCTGGAGGGCGATCACGCCGTAGTCGTAGCCGCGCCGCCGATAGACCACCGAGGGGCGCTCGGAGTCCTTGTCGACGTAGAGGTAGAAGTCGTGCCCGACCAGCTCCATCTCGTAGAGCGCCTGGTCGAGCGTCATGGGCGTCGCGGTGTGCACCTTCTCGCGCACGACCAGCGGCCCCTCCCCCGTCACGGTGATCGGACCGACCTGATGCTCGATCGGTGCCTCGTCGCTCGTCTCCTTCTGCACTGCGAGGTCGTCGACGGGTATGTCGGCGAGCGCCTGACCCACCGAGACCGGGGCGCGGCGTCCGCGATGGACACGGCGCCGGTCGGCGGCCCGTCGCATCTGCGCGGCCATCTTGTCGACGGCGAGGTCGAGCGCACCCATCTTGTCCTCCGCACAGGCTTCGGCACGCACCACCGGCCCCTTGGAGAAGGCGGTCAGCTCGATGCGGACGGCCCCCTTGTGCTGGCGCGGGTTGGGTTCGCAGTCGACCTCGACGTGCATGCGGATGATGCGATGGTCGTGCTTCTCGAGCCGACTCAGCTTCTCGGCGACGTGCGTGCGATACCGGTCGGAGACTTCGCAGTTGCGAGCCGTGACGACAACTTCCATGAGTACCTCCAGTTGAGCCCTCGTGGCGACCGTCTCCCCCAGATGGACGACGGCCGTGGTGGGTGGAGAGGAGTCCGTCCGGCCGACCTGGTCTTCGACCCCACAATCGCCTGCTGAGGCTTCCGCAGCTTCTCTGCCACTACCGGCCTTCTCCCGCCCGGCGCCGTATCTGACGACGAGGACGAGGCAGGACTTATGTCTAAGCCGCACCGTGATCGTCCCTCCCCGGTGACCGGAAGAGAGGACTTACGTGGACCGTTTCGCCTGCGACTGGCATCGGCTAGTCGCTCACGCGCCCGGAAACCAGGCGCCTGAACGACGCAACCACGGACCCGGACGGACTCCATTCACACACGTTAGACCGCCGGGTGCCGGGACGAAATACCCAGACACGCGAGGCGGGCAAAGTCACCGCACCTCAGCAGGCGGCGGAACGCTTCGCCGTGGCGGCGACGGCAGCCACCGCCAGCACCCGCAGCCCGACCGACTCCAGCGCGCGCTGCGCCTCCCGCGCCGTCGAGCCGGTGGTCACCACGTCGTCGCAGATCACGACGAGAGTCCGCGGACGGCGTCGCGCCAGCCGTCGCAGCGCCGGGGAGGGACAGGTCATCGAGCCGGCGAGGTTCGCCGCCCGGTGCGCGGCGTCGAGGCCGGCCTGGTCGACCACGCCCGGCCGCGTCCGCAGCAGGCGTACGGCGGCCACCTGCCGTCCCTCCCGGCGCAGCAGCCTCGCGGCACGGTCGGTGACGACGTACGTGCTGTCGAGCCCGCGCTCGCGCACGCTCGAGGGACGCGACGGCACCGGCACCAGGACGACGGGCACGTCCACGCCGGTCATCGCCTCCCGCACGGCGAGAGCCATCAGCCGGGCCAGCGGCGCGGCCAGACCGAGCAGACGCCGCTCCTTGAGGCCGAGCACGAGCTGCTTGACGGTCCCGTCGTACGGCGCGGCGGCGACCGGACGCACGAGGCCGGGCGGCGACGGCGTCGGCCACGCGGTGCGCGCGACGGTCGGCAGGCCAGCGCGACAGTCCGGGCACAGGAGGCGGCCCGGCCGCGCGCAGCCCACGCAGGCGCCCCCGAGGACGAGGTCGGCGTAGGCGTCGCGCAGCGTCGGCCGCGCCGGCGGGACGGGCTGGGTCACCCCACGATGGCACCAGCCGGTCGGCGACCGCGCAACCGCCGTCGAGGTGACCTGTGGAGACCGCAGCGCGGTGGACCCCGGTTCAGCCGACGTAGGTGATGGCGCTGACCTGCTGGCCACGGATCGTCCGCGCATGCCCGGAGAAGTCGATGAGCCGCCCGGAGGCGGTCTCGACGTAGAGGACCGCGTTGTCCGCCGGGGACCCGACGAGGGCGACCACCCGCGCGCCGACCGTCAGCGTGGCCGCGGAGAACGCGGCCGCCGAGCCGTCGACGGGCAGGATCTGGAGCAGCGCCTCCCGGGACAGCTGCTGGAGGACGACGACCGAGGTGGTCGAGTGCCAGGCGATCCCCTCGATCCGGCTTCCGCCCTCGGCCGGGTTCGAGATCGCGAACGCCCGGCCGCCGCGCTCGACCCGTCCGCCGGTGTCGGCGTGCAGCCGGCTCGCCACGACCACCGTGCGTCCGTGGTCCCGCACGACCGCCACCAGCCGGGTGCCGTCGCGGGAGACCAGGAACGTCTGGACGTCGTGTCCGGTGATGCCCGGGATCCGCACCCGCTGGAGGCGGCCACCCTGCAGATAGGAGACGGCGGCACCGGTCCGGGTGCGGTCGACGAGCCACAGCCGCCCGGCGTAGTCCCAGGCGGGCCGGAGCAGGTCCTGCCCTCGGACCGGCGTCGGGTGGACCGTCCCGGTCGCATAGAGGGAGCCGAGCAGGACATGGCGGCCGTCGGCGGTCACCGCGGCGGCCCGGTCGCCGGTGATCGAGACCGCCAGGGAGCGTACGGCGTGCGAGCCGGAGCCCCAGCCGCCCGCGACCGGCACGAACTTCCGGTCGGCGTTGTAGGTGACGACCACGCCGTCGCGCAACGCCCAGACGCCGTCCGACGCGGAGTAGCCGGTGGGGTCGTACTGCTCGAACCCGCCGACCGGCACGAGGGCCGGTCCGGCGCCGGGGTAGACCGGGCGGCCGTCGATCGTGAGCCTGATCGAGCGGATCTCATCGTCCTGGCGCAGCGTCCAGGCGAGCTGGGCGAACATCAGCCGGATGGAGGACTTGCTCTGCTCGCCGAGGTCGCCGGTGAGGTCGACCTGGGCGACCCCGTCCGCGGAGACCGGGACCGACAGGCCCTCACCGACGCCCGTGGGCAGGAAGGTCCGCACCACGCCGGCCAGCTTGCGGTCGGGAGGTCGCAGCAGGTCGCGCACCAGCGCCGTCGCGAACTGGTCGCCACGGGGGATGAAGACCGGCGTGGGGACCAGCATCCGGCCGGTGGAGTCGAAGTAGTAGAGCGACGCCTGGGTGAACCGGGACTCGAACCACGACACCGGGACCACCAGCGCGTTGGGCGCGGAGGAGATCCGCCACTCACCCTGCTCGCGCACCAGCTCGAAGGCCAGTCGGCTCTGCGCCGGCGGCACAGGGCCGTCCCAGGCGCCCTGGCGGTCCAGCCGGTTGGCGCCGGCGAGGTCCACGGTGACCTTCCGGGTGCCGTGCGGGGTCGACTTGTCGCCGTACGTGATCGTCTCCTCCTGTGGGTTCCAGGAGGAGGCCAGCTCCTTGCTGAGGTAGTGCCGCGCCGTCGTCGTCTGCAGCGGCGTCGCCTGCATCGCGTCGAGGAAGCCGGCGACAATCTCCGACGGGATCGCACCCGGCGTGGGCGGGCGCGGGTCGAGCTCGAAGCCCGCGTCGTGATGACCGGCGGAGACCTTCCCGGTCTCGTGCACCGGGCCGGACTCCGGCAACGAGATCCCGCAGGCGGAGAGCAGCACGAGCACCGCGAGCAGCGGGCCCAGCAGCGGCCTGGGCAGCGCGCTCCGGCGGCAGCCGGTCATCAGGTTCCGACCGTGGCTCACGACACCTCCCGGGCCTCGGCGGCGTCGGCCGGGACCAGCGGCAGGGGGCTGTGCCGCAGGACCGCTCCGGCGTGGCGCGGCAGGGTCAGGCGGAACTGGGCGCCCTGCCCGGGGCGTCCCCAGGCCTGGAGCCAGCCGCCGTGCAGGTGGGCGTCCTCGAGCGCGATCGCGAGGCCGAGCCCGGTTCCGCCGCTGGACCGGTCGCGGGCGGGGTCGGCGCGCCAGAACCGGTTGAACACCATCGCCGTCTCCCCTGGTGCGAGCCCGACGCCGTGGTCGCGGACGGCGACGGCGGCCGCGTGGTCGTCGCTCGCGACCCGCACCTCGATGCGGTCCGATTCCTTGGCATGGTCGATCGCGTTGCTGACGAGGTTGCGCAGGACCCGCTCGACCCGGCGTACGTCGACCTCGGCGATGCACGCGTGACCCGGCTCGATCACGGTCAGCTCGACCCCCTGCGCGGCGGCGAGTGTGGCGTGCTGCTCCCCCACGCGTCGGGCGACGGTGACCAGATCGACGTCCTCGAGATCGAGGATCGCCGCGCCCGCATCGAAGCGACTGATCTCGAGCAGGTCGACGAGCAGCCCCTCGAAGCGGTCGAGCTCGGTCTGGAGCAGCTCGGCGGCGCGGGCCGTGGCGGGGTCGAAGGTGTTCCGCGCGTCGTGCAGCATGTCGGCGGCCATCCGCACCGTCGTCAGCGGCGTGCGCAGCTCATGGGAGACGTCGGAGCTGAACCGACGCTGGACCCGGGAGAGCTCCTCGAGCTGGCGGATCTGGTTCTGCAGGTTCGTCGCCATCTGGTTGAACGACACCGCCAGCCGGGCCAGGTCGTCCTCGCCGCTCACCTGCATGCGCTGCTCGAGTTGGCCCGCGGCGAGCCGCTCAGCGACCCGGCGTGCCAAACGGACCGGCGTCACGACCTGCCGGGCCACCAGCCAGGCGGCGACCGCCATGAGGATCAGCAGCAGGCCAGCCGCCAGCAGCAGCCCCCGCGTCACGAGCGCGAGCGTCTCCTGCTCCTGGTCGAGCGGGAAGAGGAAGTAGAGCGTGTAGGTGCGGCCGTCGGCCGGCAGCACCACCTGGGAGCCCACCGCGACCCCGGGGACGGTCCGCCCGTCCCGGTCGCGGATCGCGGTGTAGGTCCACGCCGGCAGGGCACTGTCCGACGCGAAGTGCTCCTCCAGCGAGGTGGGCACACTGCGGGTGTCGAGATCCGGGGTGTACTCCGCGCCGCCGTCGGCGATCCGGCCGCTCGAGCCGCCCACCGGTCCCACCATGACGACGTCGAAGCCGCGGGTCAGACCGCGCTGGATGATGGGCTCCACCAGGTCGCGCCGCTGGCCCGAGGAGTCGACGTCGATGCCCGACGCCGCGCTCAGCCGGCTCTGCGCGTCGGCCACCTCGTCGGCGACCTCGGAGACGACGACGTCCACGCGGTGGTTGAGGAGCCCGGTGCGGGTCTGCTCGAGCAGCACCCAGCCCACCGCGCCCGAGGCGAGCACCGTGAGGAGCACGATGCTCGCCACGACCCGGGCCTGGAGGGAGCGGCGCCAGAACGTGAGCATCCGGCGCACCGGTCGCAGGACGCGCCGCCCCACCCGCGGCGTCGGCACGCCGAGGGGTGAGCGGCGCGCCGTACGGGTCACGCCGCGCCGGCCTTGTAGCCCACGCCTCGCACGGTCACGACGATCTCCGGGCTCTCCGGGTCGTGCTCGACCTTCGAGCGCAGCCGCTGGACGTGGACGTTGACGAGACGGGTGTCGGCGGCGTGGCGATAGCCCCACACCTGCTCGAGGAGGACCTCGCGCGAGAAGACCTGATGAGGCTTGCGCGCGAGGCAGACCAGCAGGTCGAACTCGAGCGGCGTCAGCGCGATCGGCTCGCCCTTCCGGGTGACCTGGTGACCGGCGACGTCGATGCTGAGGTCGCCGATGGTGAGCTGCTCGGAGGAGGGGGTGTCGTAGCGGCGTACGCGCGCACGGATGCGCGCGACGAGCTCCTTCGGCTTGAACGGCTTCACGACGTAATCGTCGGCGCCCGACTCCAGGCCGACGACCACGTCGACGGTGTCCCCCTTCGCGGTGAGCATGACGATGGGGACGCCGGACTCGTGCCGGATCTGCTTGCAGACCTCGATGCCGTCCATGCCGGGCAGCATCAGGTCGAGGAGGACGACGTCGGGACGGTAGCCGCGGAAGACGTCGAGGGCTTCGTCGCCGCGCGTGACGACCTGGGAGTCGAACCCCTCCTGGCGCAGGACGATCGCAAGCATCTCCCCCAGCGAGGCGTCGTCATCGATGACGAGCACGCGTCCGCGGGTGGTCGGGTCCGCCGATTGGCTCATGTGAGCGATTGTGCCAGTGGACGCGCGCGTACGACGACGCCGGCCGTCTCCGCGTGGAAGACGGCCGGCGTGACGGTCGAGTCGACGCCAATGGCGGGTCAGGCGCATGCCCCTGGAGCGGCAGGACGCCAGACCAACCGGACCGGCACCCCACCCGACCGCGAGCGCGGCAGCGCGGCGCCCGCCGCGAAGCGGCACGGGCGAAGCCCGTTCGCGACGCGCTCGCGCAATCAATACCGGTAGTGGTCCGACTTGAAGGGGCCCTCGACGGGGACCCCGAGGTAGTCGGCCTGCTCCTGGGTGAGGGTGGTGAGCTCGACGCCGAGGGCGCCGAGGTGGAGGCGGGCGACCTCCTCGTCGAGATGCTTCGGCAGGACGTGGACGCCGAGGGCGTACTCGTCGGCCTTGGTGAACAGCTCGATCTGCGCCAGCACCTGGTTGGTGAACGAGTTGGACATGACGAACGACGGGTGACCGGTCGCGTTGCCGAGGTTGAGCAGGCGGCCCTCGGAGAGGACGATGATCTTCTTGCCGTCGGGGAAGATCCACTGGTGGACCTGGGGCTTGATCTCGTCTTTGACAATGCCGTCGATGCGCGACAAGCCGGCCATGTCGATCTCGTTGTCGAAGTGGCCGATGTTGCCGACGATCGCCTGGTGCTTCATCTTCTCGAAGTGCTCGACCCGGATGATGTCGAAGTTCCCGGTCGTGGTGACGAAGATGTCGGCGGTCTCGACGACCGACTCGAGGCGCTTGACCTCGTAGCCGTCCATCGCGGCCTGCAGGGCGCAGATCGGGTCGATCTCGGTGACGATGACGCGCGCGCCCTGGCCGCGCAGCGACTCGGCGCAGCCCTTGCCGACGTCACCGTAGCCGCAGACGACCGCGACCTTGCCGCCGATGAGGACGTCGGTGGCGCGGTTGATGCCGTCGATGAGCGAGTGACGGCAGCCGTACTTGTTGTCGAACTTCGACTTGGTGACCGAGTCGTTGACGTTGATCGCGGGGAAGAGGAGGGAGCCCTCCTTGAAGCGCTCGTAGAGACGCAGGACACCGGTGGTGGTCTCCTCGGAGACGCCCTTGATGCCGTTCGCGATGGTGGTCCAGCGCTGCGGGTCGGCCTCGAGCGAGCGGGCGAGGACGCGCAGCACCTCCTTGAACTCGACGTTGTCGGTGCTGTCCTGGGACGGCACCGCGCCGGCCTTCTCGAACTCGACACCCTTGTGGACGAGGAGCGTGATGTCGCCACCGTCGTCGAGGAGCATGTTGGGCCCCTCGCCGCCGAAGTCGAAGACCTGCTCGGCGAGGTCCCAGTACTCCCCCAGCGTCTCGCCCTTCCAGGCGAACACCGGCGTGCCCTTCGGGTCCTCCGGCGTGCCACCGGTCTCGGGGCGGCCCACGACGACCGCGGCGGCCGCATGGTCCTGGGTGGAGAAGATGTTGCAGGACGCCCAGCGCACGTCCGCGCCGAGCGCCGTCAGCGTCTCGATCAGCACGGCGGTCTGGATGGTCATGTGCAGCGAGCCTGCGATCCGCGCGCCCGCGAGCGGCTGCGACGCGGCGTACCGCTCCCGCATGGCCATCAGGCCAGGCATCTCGTGCTCAGCGAGCGTGATCTCCTTGCGGCCGAACTCGGCCAGGCTGAGGTCCTTGACCTTGAAGTCCATCTGGTTGGTTTCCTTCTGGATCGGGCGTGTCTGCGTCGCGCATCTGCACTCGTCGGGATCTCCCACGCGGACCACGTCAGACTACAAGCGGGACGCCGCGCCCGCTGAAATCCGCGGAGCGGATCCCCGACCTGCGGCACCGACGCCGGAGCAGCGGTGGATCAGTGCCCGGCGCGACGCGGCACGAGGTGGAGCGCGCCCATCACCGCGAACCCCACGACGAGCCCGATCAGGGCGGAGACCACGGTGTTGAGCAGCCAGCCGAGGGCACCGCCGACGACGGCGACGTGGTGGCCGAGGCTGTGCTCGGCGTGGTGGACCTGGTCGTAGAGCCAGTGCCAGCCGGCGTGACCGGAGCCGGCGGCACCGTCGAGGTCGTTGACGCCCGTCAGGAGGATGTGGCCGCCGACCCAGAGCATGGCCGCGGTGCCGACGACGGAGATCACGTGGAGCAGCACCGGCATGCCGGCGACGAGTCCGCGGCCGACCCGCTGCGCGGCCACCGAGGCGCGCCCGGCGAGGTGGAGGCCGACGTCGTCCATCTTCACGATCAGCCCGACCACGCCGTACACGAGGATCGTGATGACGACCCCGACCACCGCAAGGATCGCGAGTCGTGCCCAGAAGCCCTCGTCGGCGACCTCGTTGAGCGCGATGACCATGATCTCGGCGGAGAGGATCAGGTCCGTGCGTACGGCGGTCGCGACCAGCGCCCGCTCGGCGTTCGCACCGGCGCCGGCCGCCACGGGCAGGGCGTGGTCGTCGTGCCCGCGCAGGCGGCCCCAGATCTTCTCGGCCCCCTCGAAGGCGAGGTAGCAGCCACCGACCATGAGGATCGGCGTCAGGGCCCACCCGGCCCACTGGCTGAGGACCAGTGCCACCGGCAGGATGATGAAGAGCTTGTTCTTGATCGAGCCGACCGCGATCCGCTTGACGATCGGCAGCTCGCGCGCGGGCTCGATCCCGTGGACATACTGCGGGGTGACGGCGGTGTCGTCGACCACCACACCGGCGGCCTTCGCGGTCGCCCGGCCTGCGGCCGCGCTCACGTCGTCCATCGACGTGGCGGCCATCTTCGCCAGGGCGGCGACGTCGTCGAGGAGGCCGAACAGGCCCGCGCTCACCGGGAGGCTCCCGTGATCTCGGCAGTACGGCGGGCGTGGCGGGCGCTCGTCATGGGCGAAGGGTAGCCGACCCGCTCCCCGACGTCCGCGGACCGGGCTCTAGCGCACGCCGACGAGCTCGGGCTCGGGGCCGGGCCGCGGCGGCTGTCCGGCCTCCTGGCCGACGAGGTCGTCGGCCAGGACGTGCAGCTGCACCGCCCGGTCGAGCTCGCTCTCGGCGTACGACAGCGGGTCGATCGCCTTCTCGAGTCGCCCGGCGACCCACTTCGAGGCCAGCAGCAGGGCGACGGCCGCCGCGCCCACGATGGTGAGCGGCAGCCCGATGGCGGTGTGGGCCTGCGCCCAGTCGTCGTACGGCGAGTAGCCGACCGCCTTCACCACGAAGCCGTGGCACAGGTAGACGACCAGGCTCGCCGCGCCCATGCGGGTGAACCAGCCACCGGCGCGCGGCACGAGCGCGAGCGCCGAGAACGCGCCGACGACCCCGAGAAGCAGCACGGCGGCGCGCAGCAGCAGGACCGGGTGCCCGTGGGTGTCGAGATGGGCGTAGGTGTAGCTGTAGAGGTACCAGTGCGTCTCGCCGACGCGGGCGGTGAGGCCCGTGGCGAACCAGACGCCGACCAGCGCCGCGACGGCGGCGACCCGGGCACGGGGGTGACGCAGCAGTTCCATCGTCCGCGGCGTCAGGCACAGGCCGATGGCGTAGAACGGCAGGAAGCCGAGGATGCGCCGCAGGTCGAGGTAGTCGATGTCGAGGAAGCCCCCGACGAGACTGAGACCGACCGCGACGCCGAGGGCCGCCGGCCCGAGCCGCCGCAGCGGCGGGGTGAGGAGGCGCCAGAAGAAGAGCGCCGGCAGGAACCACATCGGCCAGTGCGGCACGAGCCAGAGGTTGTGGAAGTCCTCTCCGCCCACGAGGTGACGGAAGACGGCGAGCGCCCCCTCGATCAGGATGTAAGGCACCACGAGTCCGCGGACGAGTGACCACAGCCGCTGACGGCTGTAGGTGAAGTTGCGCGAGAGGTAGCCCGTCACCAGCACGAACGCCGGCATGTGCCAGGCGTAGAGGAAGTCGTAGAGGTGGTCGGCGAGCGGTGACGCCGCCTTGATCATCACGAGGCTGTGACCCACGACGACGAGGGTCACGAGGGCCATCTTGGCGTTGTCGAACCACGGATCCCGGGAGCTCATCGACCCTTGTGTACCCACCGGGTCTGAGAACCACTCTCAGGATCCGTCGCCGGAGGCCTCAGCCCGGAGACGGCTCAGTCGTCGACGAGGCCCAGGCGGAGATACTCCGCGGCGTAGGTGCCGTGGAGCAGCAACGAGGCGTAGCGGGCGACGTCGCTGGAGGCCTCGGCGGAGATGAGCTCGACACGGATCCCGCGGCCGTCGGCGACCGAGACCAGGCTCTGCCGCTGCTCGACGCAGACCGGGTCCTGGTTGCCGTCGTCGAGGACGACGAGGACCGGACGCGGCGCAGCCCTCTCCTCCTCCGAGAACGGGTCGTCGAAGACGTCACGCGGCCGGGTCGCCTCGAGGAGCGGCACGAGCTGGTCGGCCTCGCCCGCGATCGCCGTACGACCGGTGACCCGGCGCAGCGTCTCCGCCAGCCGGCGCGCGGCCCGGGCGGCGAGCACGGAGCCACCCCACACGACCGGCGCGGCGTCGGCGAGTGCGATGGCGAGCATCTTGGCCGGGTTGACCGCCAGGTCACGGTGGGGCGAGCAGGCGATCGCCACGTGGTCGAGCGCCTCGGCGACGAGGTCGGCGTCGGTCGCGGGCCCCAGGGCGAGCCGGTCGAGGAGGCTCAGCATCACGACCGCGACGGCGAGCTGGTCCCCGCTCGTGGTGGGAAGCAGCGTCGCGTCGCGACCGACGGCGTGGTCGGCGACGTGGGAGACGGGCGGGCAGGCGACCACGACCCGGCAGCCGCGGCGGACCGCCTCCGCGGCCGCGCTGGCCGCGCCCGGGTCGGATCCGTCGGGCGCCAGGACCACGACCAGGTCGAGGCTGCCGGCCCAGCCGGGCAGGCCGGGATGGGGCCACGCGACGAACGGCACCGGGCAGAACGGCTCCAGGACCGCGCGCAGCAGGCGCGAGTCGGGGCCGGCGGCGACGACCGCACGAGGCCGGCTGTCGCCGCTGCGCGCCACCGCCTCGCCGACCGCGTCGGCGGTGGCACTGGCCTCGCGGCGTACGCGTGCCCCCGACTCGGCCAGGGAACGGAGTCGCAGGTCGACCGTCGCGAGCGCCTGCTCGTCGTCGAGCCGGGACTCGTCGAACCAGATCACGTCGCGCTCCCCCGTCGCTCAGGCGCCGGCAGCGTCCCGGGGACGGGCCTCGTCGACGAGGAGGACGGGGATGCCGTCGCGGACCGGGTAGGCGAGACCACAGCTGCCCTGGCACACCAGCTCTCCGCCCTCGGCGGTCTCGACCGGCAGCAGGTCACCGTGGCACTGCGGGCAGACGATGATCTCGAGCAGCTTCTCGTGGAGTCCAAGCGTCGGGTTGGTCATGCGGTCGTGTCCTTCCGGATCCTGGCGAGCACCTCATCGCGCACGCGTTCCATGGTCCCCACGTCCCTGCCCTCGACGTTGAGCCGCAGCAGCGGCTCGGTGTTGGAGGGACGGACGTTGAAGGTCCAGTCCGGGTGCGACACGGTGAGACCGTCGAGGTGGTCGACGGTCACCCCGTCGAGGCCAGCGTAGGCGGTCTCCACCTCGGCCATCACGGCCGCCTGCCCGTCGGCGCCGCCCGGGACCGTCGAGTTGATCTCGCCGCTCACCGGATAGCGGGCGTACGACGCCAGCAGCTCGCTCAGGGTGCCGTCGGTCTCCGCGAGAGCACCGAGCGCGTGCAGCGCCGCGAGCATCCCCGAGTCGGCCCGCCAGAATTCCCGGAAGTAGAAGTGTCCGCTGTGCTCACCGCCGAACACCGCGTCGGTCTCCGCCATCCGGGCCTTGATGAACGAGTGGCCGACCCGGGTGCGGACCGGGACGCCGCCGTGCTCCTCGACGATCTCGGGCACGGCGCGCGAGGTGATGAGGTTGTGGATGATCGTCGCGCCCGGCTGCTTGACGAGCTCGCGGGCGGCGATCAGCGCGGTCAGCGCCGACGGGTTGACCGCGACCCCACGCTCGTCCACGAGGAAGCAGCGGTCCGCGTCGCCGTCGAACGCGAGGCCGACGTCGGCACCCTCCGCCAGGACGCGGGCCTTGAGGTCGGTGAGCGTCGACTCGTCGAGCGGGTTGGCCTCGTGGTTCGGGAACGTCCCGTCGAGCTCGAAGTAGAGCGGCACCAACTCGACCCGGTCGGCGCCGAGACGGTCGAACACCGCGGGGGCCGTATGGCCGGCCATGCCGTTGCCGGCGTCGGCGACGACCTTCAGCCGGCGGCCCGAGACCGGCGCGAGCGAGAGCAGGTGGGCGGCGTACGCCTCCAGGACGTCGGTCGTCTCGATGGTCCCCGGCACGGAGGCCGGGACGAAGGAGGGACCGGCCACGCCGTCGATGACCAGGTCGCGGATCTCCGCGAGCCCGCTCTCGAGCCCGATGGGCACGGCGTGGGCGCGGCACATCTTGATGCCGTTGTATTCGGCCGGGTTGTGGCTGGCGGTGAACATCGCGCCGGGCAGGCCGAGGTGGCCGGAGGCGAAGTAGAGCTCGTCCGTCGAGGCGAGCCCGATGAGGACGACGTCGGCACCCGCCTCCGTCGCGCCGTCGGCGAAGGCACCGGCCAGCCCCGGCGAGCTCGGTCGCATGTCGTGACCGACCACCACCCGCGACGCACCGACCACGCGCACGAACGCACGCCCCGTGGCGCGCGCCAGGTCCTCGTCGAGCTGGTCGGGGTAGGTGCCTCGGACGTCGTACGCCTTGAAGACGGCACGGACGGAGGCGGGGTCGATCCGGAGTTCGGCCATGGTCCGAACCTTAGCGGCCGACGACGCCCGCCCGCCCCGGTTCCCCACAGCCGGCCGCGACCGGTGACCTACTCGCTGGTCAGCACCCGCAGGTGGCCGCGGCGCGCGGTCTCCCGGGAGCCCTCCTCGGCCGGCGGGACGTGCCGCGGAGCGGGCGCCGGACGGGCCGCCTCACGGACCGCGTCGGCCAGCGCGAGCAGGTCGTCGCCGCGCGGCCCGGGGTCGACGGGCTCGCGCGCGAGGCGCAGCACCTCCCACCCGCGCGGGGCGGACAACCGCTCGGCGTGCTCCTCGCACAGGTCGTAGGCGTGCGGCTCGGCATAGGTCGAGAGCGGTCCCAGGACGGCCGTCTGGTCGGCGTACACGTAGGTCAGCGTGCAGACCGCGGGGCGGCTACAGGCGGTACGCGAGCAACGACGGGCTGGGGTCACGCGGTCACGCTACTCCCCCGCATCGACGCCTCCGATTAGGCTCGCGGACATGAGTCGCAGGAGGGACCGGCACGGCCGTGGCATGCGCGGGCCGGGGGTCGTGCCGGCGGTGCCGGGGACGCCGATGATGCGCACCCGGCGGGAACGGTTCGACGACCTCGCGCTGGGGATCGTCGAGGAGATCGACGAACGCTGGCAGGACCGGCTCGGCCTGGTCGAGTACGCCGTCGAGGACACGCCGCTGGTGCCCGACGGCTGGACCGACGGCTGGCACGACCACCCGGTGCCGCTGGCGTCGCTCGTCCGCGGGTCCGGCGCCACGCCGACCCGCCTCGTGCTCTTCCGGCGCCCGATCGAGCACCGCTGCGAGACCCGCACCGACCTCGAGGCGCTCATCCTCACCGTCGTCGTCGAGCAGGTGGCCGAGCTGCTCGGCATCGAGCCTGAGCGGGTCGACCCGCGCTACGACGACGACGCCTGACCTGGCCGGCGACCGGGTCCGCGGTTCACCGGAGCCCGGGTGCCACCGCCGGCATCTCGGTCGCCGTGACCAGTTCGCGGAAGGGTACGACGGCAACGCCGCGCCCCGAGAGCAGGACCGAGGCGGTGACGGCCGTGCGCTCGGGCCGCAGCTCGACGATCGCCGCCTTCGCCGGGACGTCGACGTACGCCCCCTGCTGGGGCTGCACGGCCACGCGCTTCGAGGCGAGCTGGCGTCCACCGGCGGTGCGGCTGATCAGGGTGATGGCACCGACGTGGGTCGCCCCGGCGATCGCGACCTTCTTCGTGTCGACGCCCGTGCCCGCCGGAAGCACCAGCGCCGTCGGGGCGCTCACCGAGGCTCCGGGGCCGGTGATGGCGAGATCGCCCCCGTTGACGGTGCGCAGGGAGGCCGTGACCGGTCCGGTGGCGTCGACCTCGAGGCCGTAGGCGTCGCGGGCGACCGAGGCGTCGAGGATCTGGGACAGATCCACGGTCCGCACCGTCTGCGGCGGCAGCGTGACGCTCGGCGCCCGTGCCGGCGCCAGCACGGAGTCCGGCGTCACCAGCTTGATGGAGGCGCTGACCTGGTCGTCGCCACCATTGGCGAGCGTGAGGGTGTGGGCCTCTCCCGCGTGCGGCACGCCGAGCAGCAGCGTCTGCGTCGCGGGCGTGGCCTGCGGCGGCAGCCACTCCTCGGAGCCGCTGCTGACCAGCTGTCCGGAGCGGTCGCGGACGTCGATCGCGGCTTGGCCCCGCACGACCGTGGCATGGACGGCGAGGATCCCCGTCCACGGCATGACCTTCGCGAGGTCGAAGGTGCGGGTCTGCCGGCCGGGGACCGAGATGCCGCGCAGCTTCTGGGCGTAGGCGGCGCCCTGGGGCTGCTCCTCGAGGAGGCCCTTGCGGGTCAGCACGCTCAGGTCCACCGTGGCGGAGCCCTTGTTGGGGTTGGTCAGCTCGATCGTGGAGTTGTGGGCGGCGCCGGCGCCGAGGCCGGTGAACCAGGCGTCGGCGATCGGCGGCGCGCAGTCGGTCGCGGCCACCGGACCCGTCGAGCCCCGGCCCGCCAGCAGACCGGGCGCCGAGGCTCCCGTCGCCGAGAGGACGACGCCGCCCTTGCCCGCGCGGGCGTCGGTGACCCGGCCGGCCGCGACGTCGAGCGTCGCGCCGTCGCCGGTGGTGACGGTCCCGTCCGTGCCGAGCGTGGCGAGTCCGACCCGGTCGGCGCCACGCATCGCGTCCGGACAGATCAGCGTCTGGGACCGCAACGGCCCCTCGGTCGGCTGCTGCGCCGCCTGGGTCCACGCGTCCGGCCGGGTCAGCAGGAGCGCCACCGCAGCCACGACCGGCAGCACGATCGCCAGCACGAGGGTGAGGTCGAGCCGGCGCCGCAGCGTCCCGCGGCGCACACGTCCCTGGGTCTCGCTCATGCGGCCCCCTCCGTCAGAAGAACGACAGAGTACGGACGCGGCCGCATGAGATTTTCGATGGTCGCTCGCT
>NZ_JBFPJR010000004.1:0-177638 GCF_040838215.1 Nocardioides eburneus
CGGGTGGAGTTCCGGATCCGGCCGAACGAATTTTCGTTCGTCTTCGGGGATGGTCACTGGTTGACCACGCGGGATCCAGGGAGGCCGTTCACGACGAAGGCGGCGCTGGCGCGCGACATCACGCACCGCTATCTGACCAAGGGGGTGTTCCATCCGAGTCTGGAGACGACCTATGGGGCGGACTTCCGGGTCGATGGCGGCAGGTGGCGTGCGGTGTCGGGGACGGTGACGATCCAGGGGCCGGAGCTGGATCTGGAGGCGGTGACCGCGACTCCGGTGCTGGTCGACTGAGTGCGCCGCCGAGCGGCCGTCCCCGCCGGCCCGCAGGTCGGCCGACGCGAGCCTCACTCCCCGACGTATCGCGCGCCGACCATCTCCCGAATGGTGTCCATCTGCCGCAGCAGCGTGAGGGACTGCGCCCAGGGGACGAGAGGCGACTCCCGGAGCCCGGCGCGCAGGCAGCGGCCGACCTCGGCGGCCTCGTTGCCGTATCCGCGTCCGATGACCGGCTCGTCGCCGACGATCTCGACGACCGGCGCGGTGGAGGAGGAGTCGTTGGTGGAGCCCACGGCGTACTCCGTGAAGACGGCGCGCGTCGGGTGATGGAAGTCGGCGAGCTCGATCCGGCCGCGGTCGGTGGCGATGGCGGCCGCCCGCGAGGACCACGAGGACATCGACGAGTTCATCGTCGCGAGTACGCCGCCGGCGTACTTCCCCGTCATGACGATGTCCACGTCGAAGCTGCCGGCGTCCGTCTCGCGCACGTCGGCCTGGGCGGTGAGCGACTCGGCCTCGCCGAAGAGCAGGTGGGCGAAGGTGAGGGGATAGATGCCCATGTCGAGCAGTGCGCTGGCGCCGAGGGTCGGGTCGAACATCCGGTTCGACGCGTCGGCGCTCACGACGAAGCCGAGCTCGGCGTGGAGGAGCCGCGGGGTGCCGAACCGGCCTTCGCGCAGCCCCTCCTGGAGCTTGCGCACCACCGGGTGGCAGGCGGTCCACATCGCCTCCATGAGGAACCGGTCGTGCTGCCGGGCCAGCGCGATCATCTCCTCGGCCTCGGTCACGTTGAGGGTGAGCGCCTTCTCGCAGAGCACATGCTTGCCGGCCTCGAGCGCGAGCCGGGCGTGCTCGAGGTGCAGTCCGTGCGGGCTGGCGATGTAGACCACGTCCACCTCGGGATCGGCGACCAGATCCTCGTAGGAGCCGTGGGCGCGCACGGGTCCGCGCGCGTCGTACGCCGCCGCGAACTCCTCCGCCGCGGGCAGCCGCCGGGAGCCGACCGCCGTCAGGCGCGCGTCGGGGACCAGGAGCAGGTCAGTGGCGAACGAGTGCGCGATCTTGCCGGTGGCCAGGATTCCCCAGCGGATCGGCGCGGTGGAGGTCATCGCCTCACCCTAGTCACGTGAGGTTGGAACGATCCATGCCACCTTTCGCGTGGTGAACCACATCGGTGTAGTTCGTCGCGTAAGGTGGTCCCCGGATCGAAGTCGTCGAGGTTTTGGGGGATCCAGGATGGACGCCGCTGACGCCCTTCCCAACGGTGAGGCTGAGGGTGCGTCGCGCCTGAGCGAGCGCGACCAGCAGATCCTCGACTTCGAGCGCAACTGGTGGAAGTACGCCGGGGCCAAGGAGGCCGCGGTGCGGGAGAAGTTCGGCATGTCCGCGACCCGCTACTACCAGGTGCTCAACGCGCTCATCGACCGTCCCGAGGCGCTCGAGGAGGACCCGCTCCTCGTCCGCAGGCTGCGCCGGCTCCGCGCCGCGCGCCAGCGCCAGCGCTCCGCCCGCCGCCTCGGATTCGAGATCTGAGCATGCGCAGGCGTGACCAGCGCGGCATCGCGCTTCCTTCCCCGGTCGTGCTCCTGAGCATCGTGGCGGTCGCGATGGCGGTCGTCGCGTTCATCGTCACCAGCGGTCATGGCGACGACGAGAAGGAGATCACCCCCGCCGCGTCGACCCACAGCTCGGCGCCTGCGTCGCCGACGACGTCCGCCCCGGCGACGCCCCACAAGCCGAAGGCCAAGCCGAAGCCGAAGGTCGTCCGGTCGAAGGTCTATGTCGAGGTCTTCAACAACACGAACATCCGTGGCCTCGCCGGTCAGGTCGCCGGCAAGGCCAGCACCATTGGCTGGAACGTCGTCGGCGCCGACAACTGGATGGGCACCGTCCCTGCGACGACCGTCTACTACCCGCCGAAGCTGAAGGCTGCCGGCAAGAAGCTCGCCCTCGACCTCGGGATCAAGCGCACCCATGTCGCCGAGTCTGACTCGATGAAGGGCGACCGCCTCACCATCGTGCTCACCGGCCCCCTCTCCTGAGCGGCGAGTCCTGAGCCGCGAGAGTTCCGTCACGATTCAACCGGCGGCCCCTGACGCCGTCGCCGGCCACGTGGGACCCTGGGAGCATGGAGTTCACCTCGCCTGAGGGCGAGCAGAAGTACGCCGCCTTCCTCGCCTCGGCCGCCGGAGCGGTGGTGGCCCTCGACTTCGACGGCACGCTGTCGCCGATCGTCGAGGATCCGACGAAGGCCCACATCCATCCCGATGCCGGCGAGGTGCTCGTCGCGCTCGCGGAGAAGGTCCAGGCCATCGCGGTCGTCACCGGCCGCCCCGCGCGCCAGGTCCTCGACCTCGGCGGGCTCGAGGAGGTCGGCGACGCGCTCGCCGAGCATGGCAAGGAGCTCTACGTCTTCGGGCAGTACGGCAACGAGCGGTGGAGCTCGTCGCGTCGTACGATCGTCGGCCCTCGGCCGCCGGTCGGGCTCGCGACCTTCCTTCGCGAGCTTCCCCGCGCCTTGCGTACGGCGGACGCGGCGGACGCCTACGTCGAGGACAAGGGCCTCGCGGTGGCCGTCCACACGCGCCGCCTCGACGACCCGGACGGTGCCTACACGCGCCTTCTCCCGCTGCTGCGCGAGCTCGCCGAGGCACGCGACCTCGTCCTCGAGCCCGGCAAGCAGGTCATCGAGGTCCGCTCCGGCGGGATGGACAAGGGACTCGTCGTCGACAAGCTGGTCGACGACCTCCACGCCAAGGCGGTCCTCTTCGCCGGCGACGACCTCGGCGACGTCGAAGCGTTCGAGTCGGTCGCCGCCTGGGCGAAGAACGGACTGGCGACGCTGCTGGTCTGCTCGGCGTCGACCGAGGAGAGTGCCCTCGTGCCGCTCTCGGACGTCGTGGTGCACGGTCCCGACGGGGTCCTCGACCTGCTGCGGCGGCTCACTGCCGACGCGTCCTGACTGGCTCGCCGGCCGCCGAGCGGGCTGACTGTCCAGCAAGGTATGCAGCCGAACGCGCGCATCCCTGGCGGAACTCCACGAGGGAAGCGGCAACTCGCCTGCATACCTTGATGAACAGCCACCCTCGAGGCCGCCGCCGCTGACCTCTCGGCGTGTTCGCCGCGGGCGAACGGTCGAACCGGAGGGAACATCCGCATCCCCTCAAGAGTTGAGCCGCTATCACTCAACTCTTGCAGTACTGATTCCGAGGGGGAGGCCACGCACGTGACCAGTTTGCCCGTTCTCTTCATCCCTGATCTCGTCCTCCTGCCCGGCATGGTCGTCCCGATCGCCCTCGACGAGGCCGCCCAGGCCGCCGTCGATGCGGCCCGGGCCAGTAGCGACGGCAGGCTCCTCGTCGCGCCCCGCCTCGAGGACCGCTATGCGTCGTACGGCGCCATCGCCTCCATCGAGCGCGTCGGACGCTTCTCGGGTGGCGGCCCGGCGGCCGTCCTCCGCGCCGAGCAGCGCGGCCGGATCGGCTCGGGCGTGACCGGCCCCGGGGCCGCACTCTGGGTCGAGGTCGAGCCGGTCGCCGACGACGTCTCCGGCACGCCGTCCGATCGTGCCCGTGAGCTTGCCGAGGACTACAAGCGGCTCGTCGTGGCCGTCCTCCAGCGTCGTGAGGCGTGGCAGGTCATCGACCAGGTCACCCGCATCACCGACCCCGGCCAGATCGCCGACACGGCCGGCTACGCGTCGTACCTCTCCGACGACCGCAAGCGCGAGCTGCTCGAGACCCCCGACGTCGAGGAGCGGCTCGAGAAGCTCATCGCCTGGACGAAGGACCACCTGGCCGAGTCCAAGCTGACCGACAAGATCAGCGAGGACGTCCGCGAGGGCATGGAGAAGAGCCAGCGCGAGTTCCTGCTCCGCCAGCAGCTCGCCGCCATCCGCAAGGAGCTCGGCGAGGGGGAGCCCGAGGGTGCGGACGACTACCGCGCCAGGGTCGAGGCGGCGGACCTGCCCGACCACGTCCGGGAGGCCGCGCTGCGCGAGGTCGACAAGCTCGAGCGCGGCTCGGAGCAGAACCCGGAGACCTCCTGGATCCGGACCTGGCTCGACACCGTCCTCGACCTGCCGTGGAACGTCACGACGCAGGACTCCGCCGACATCAAGGGTGCCCGCGAGATCCTCGACGCCGACCACCACGGCCTCGACGAGGTCAAGGAGCGGATCGTGGAATACCTCGCGGTCCGCGCGCGCCGCGCCGACCGCGGGCTGCAGGTCGTCGGCGGCCGCGGCAGCGGCGCGGTCATCCTCCTCGCCGGACCTCCGGGCGTCGGCAAGACGTCGCTGGGCGAGTCGGTCGCCCGCGCGCTCGGACGGACGTTCGTCCGGGTCGCTCTCGGCGGCGTCCGCGACGAGGCGGAGATCCGGGGTCACCGGCGGACCTACGTCGGCGCCCTGCCCGGCCGCATCGTGCGCGCCATCAAGGAGGCAGGCTCGATGAACCCGGTCGTCCTGCTCGACGAGGTGGACAAGGTCGGCGCCGACTATCGCGGCGACCCGGCCGCCGCGCTGCTGGAGGTCCTCGACCCGGCGCAGAACCACACCTTCCGCGACCACTACCTCGAGCTCGACCTGGACCTCTCCGACGTCGTCTTCATCGCGACCGCCAACGTGGTCGAGACCATCCCGAGCGCGCTGCTCGACCGGATGGAGCTCGTCACGATCGACGGCTACACCGAGGACGACAAGGTCGCCATCGCCCGCGACTTCCTGCTGCCGCGGCAGCTGGAGCGGGCGGCGCTGACCGCCGACGAGGTGTCGATCTCTGACGACGCGCTGCGCGAGCTCGCGGCGAACTACACCCGCGAGGCCGGCGTACGCGTCCTGGAGCGGCTGATCGCGAAGGTGCTGCGCAAGGCGGCGACGCGGCTCGCCACCGGGGCGGCCGACCACGTGGACGTCGACGTCGACGGGCTGAAGGAGCTCGTCGGCCGGCCGCAGTTCACGCCGGAGTCGGCCGAGCGTACGGCGGTGCCCGGCGTCGCGACCGGGCTGGCCGTCACGGGTCTCGGCGGCGACGTGCTCTTCATCGAGGCCTCGGCCTCCGACGGGCAGCCCGGGCTCACCCTGACCGGTCAGCTCGGCGAGGTGATGAAGGAGTCGGCGCAGATCGCGCTCTCCTTCGTCCGCAGCCACGCGGCGGAGCTGGGCGTCGATCCGGCCAGCCTCGACCGGCAGATCCACGTCCACGTCCCGGCCGGTGCCGTCCCGAAGGACGGACCCTCCGCGGGCATCACGATGGTGACGGCGCTGACCTCGATGGCCACCGGTCGGCCGGTGCGCGCGGAGGTCGGCATGACGGGCGAGGTCACCCTCAACGGCCGGGTCCTGCCGATCGGCGGGCTCAAGCAGAAGCTGCTCGCTGCCCAGCGGGCGGGCCTGACCGAGGTGTTCATCCCGCAGCGCAACGAGCCCGACCTCGACGACGTCCCCGCCGAGGTCAGGGAGGCGCTCACGATCAACGTGGTGGGCGACGTCCTCGACGTCGTACGCGGGGCGCTCGAGCCGGTCGCCGGCGACGCGAGGCCGATAGCGCACAGCGACGCCGCCTGACGCCTCCTGACCAACGCGACCAAAGTGTCACCGTGACACTTGCCGAAATGGGTGGCAGTTCGGAGCTGTCACCCATCGCGCAAACTGTCACGGTGACACTTGGCATCTGCGCATGACGTCCGGATTCTGGACTTGATGCCCAGCATCTGAGAACCGGGTTTCTTGGCGCGAGATCCGCTCCCGTACAGTGACGACTGCTCATCGAGAGGGACTGAGGGAACGGCCCAGCGAAGTCCCGGCAACCGACCACGAGCCTCCTCCCTGTCCAGGGCGGGTCGTGGAGCAGGTGCTAATTCCGGCCCGGCGCGAGGGACGCGTGGGGAAAGATGAGGAGGAGGTTTCTCATGAGCGCTGTTGCCCCGGAGACGACGACCACCGGTCTGCGCGAGGGCGCCTTCGGCAACGCCGTGGCCCTGTCGTGTCGTGAGTGCGGCCACCGCATCGACCTCGGTCCCCACTACGCCTGTCCGGAGTGTTTCGGCCCGCTCGAGGTCGCCTACGACTTCCCGGCCGTGACCCGCGAGGAGATCGAGGCCGGTCCGCGCAACATCTGGCGCTACAAGGCGCTGCTGCCCGTCCCGACCGACATCGAGCAGAGCCCCAACACCGAGCCCGGCTTCACCCGCCTCCTCAAGGCCGACAACCTCGCCCGCGAGCTGGGCATCGACACGCTCTGGGTCAAGGACGACAGCACCAACCCCACCAACTCCTTCAAGGACCGGGTCGTGGCCTGCGCGCTGAGCGCGGCCCGCGAGCTCGGCGCCACCGTCTTCGCCTGCCCGAGCACGGGCAACCTCGCCAACGCCGTCGCCGCCGCCGGCGCGCGCGCCGGGATCAAGACCGTCGTCTTCATCCCGAGCAACCTCGAGCAGCCCAAGCAGGTCAACTCCGCGATCTTCACCTCCAACCTGGTCGCGGTCGACGGCAACTACGACGACGTCAACAAGCTCGCCCAGGAGATCGCGGCGGAAGAGGACGGCTGGGCGTTCGTCAACGTCAACGTCCGCCCGTTCTACGCCGAGGGCTCCAAGACGCTCGGCTTCGAGATCGCCGAGCAGCTCGGCTGGCGCCTGCCCGACCAGGTGGTCATCCCCGTCGCCTCCGGGTCCCAGCTGACCAAGGTCGACAAGGCCTTCCAGGAGCTCATCAAGCTGGGCCTCGTCGAGGAGAAGCCCTACAAGATCTACGGCGCGCAGGCGACCGGCTGCAACCCGGTGGCGACCGCTTTCAAGGCCGGCGTCGACGCGATCCGTCCGGTCAAGCCGGACACCATCGCCAAGTCGCTGGCCATCGGCAACCCGGCCGACGGGATCTACGTCCTCGACTCCGCCCGCCGCAGTGGTGGCGCCGTCGAGGAGGTCACCGACGACGAGATCCGCGAGGCGATCGTCCTGCTCGCGCGCACCGAGGGCATCTTCACCGAGACCGCGGGCGGCACCACCACCGCCGTCCTCAAGAAGCTCGTCGAGACCGGTCAGCTCGACCCGACGCTCGAGACGGTCATCATCAACACCGGCCACGGCCTCAAGACCCTCGACGCGGTCAGCGGTGCGGTCGGTCCCGCGGCGACCATCGCGCCGTCGTACGACGCCTTCGCGGAGACCGGCATCGGACAGGCCTGAGCCGGTCGGCCGGATCCGGCCGCACCATGCCCGGCGGTTCTCCGTGCGCTGTTAGCGCGGGGTTAACAATCGTCCGGTAGCACAGGGGTATGAGCGCACGCCCCGACCCCACGCCCTCGCAGGAAGCCAAGTGGCTCGGCCTCGTCGCCGCGACCGCCGGTGTCGCGGGCGCGGTCGGTGTCATCGGGGCCGCCGCCGGCGCCGGCTTCGTGACGCTGCTCAAGCGGCAGGCCGCGCACGCCCGCGACGTCATCGGCAAACCGCTCGGCGAGACCGCGCCCGACGCGGACAAGACCTACAAGAAGACGTACGGCGGCACCCCGGTCGAGCTGCTGCTCCTCGGCGACTCGATCGCGGCGGGCCTGGGGGCCGAGACCCCGAAGGGCACCCTCGGCGCCCGGCTCGCGAAGGGGATCGCCAAGAGGACCGAGCGTCCGGTCCGACTTCGGACGGAGGCGGTGGTCGGCGCCGAGACGTCGATGGTCGCCGAGCAGGTCGCCGGCCTGCCGCCGACCTATCGTCCCGATGTCGCCGTCGTCATCGTCGGCGGCAACGACGTCACCCACCGGGTGCCGGCCAGCGAGTCGGTCGCCGACCTCGTCGAGATCGTGTCGACGCTGCGCGAGCGCGGCGCCCAGGTCGTCGTCGGCACCTGCCCGGACGTCGGCGCCGTACGCCCGCTGCCACAGCCGCTGCGCACCCTCGGGCGGCGCGTCGCGCGCCAGCTCGCCGAGCGGCAGGCCGAGGGTGCCCTCGCGGCGGGGGCGCACGTCGTGTCGCTGGCCGAGGTCGTCGGCCCGTTCTTCATCACCAACCCCGACGAGATGTTCAGCATCGACCGGTTCCACCCCAGCGCCGCCGGCTACAAGCGGACCGCGAAGGCGATGCTGCCGTCCGTGCTTGCGGCTCTCGGCTACGTCGAGGAAGTGCCCTTCGGCCACCTGCTCCCGATCTCCGAGCCGGTGCCCGAGGCCGCGGCCGACGATCCCGAGCCGGATAATCCGGGACGTTCGGGTCGGTCTACTCGCGAGTAACCGACTCGAACGTACCGGAGTACCTCGCCTCGTGAGGTCATCACGACCCCGGGCAGCGCGAGGACCTGATCGCGTTCTACGAGCGCCGCGGCTACCGCCGGACGGGGGAGATGTCGCCCTTCCCCTACGGCGACGAGCGCTTCGGGATCCCGCAGCGCGACGATCTGCAGTTCGAGCGTCTGGTCAAGCCGCTCGACTGAGCCAGCGACCTCAGGCGTTCTCTTGCACTCGCCTAGGCCGAGTGCTAAACATGAGGCTGGCACTCGTAGCATGAGAGTGACAACGCAGGACCGGTGACGTTGAGGCTCCGTGTGATGGCGAGAAAGGGTTCGCCAAAGCCGGGGTCGGCCGTCGCGGGCAACCCATCGGTCTGACGTCCAACGAACTTCCCAAGCGAAGGATCGCAGGAGCAATGCCGAAGCTGATTGCTTTCAACGAGGAGGCCCGCCGCGGGCTGGAGAAGGGTATGAACACCCTCGCCGACGCGGTCAAGGTCACCCTCGGCCCCAAGGGCCGCAACGTCGTGCTCGAGAAGAAGTGGGGCGCCCCCACGATCACCAACGATGGTGTCTCCATCGCCAAGGAGATCGAGCTCGAGGACCCCTACGAGAAGATCGGCGCCGAGCTGGTCAAGGAGGTCGCGAAGAAGACCGACGACGTCGCCGGTGACGGTACGACGACGGCGACCGTCCTCGCCCAGGCGCTGGTCCGCGAGGGCCTGCGCAACGTGGCCGCGGGTGCGAACCCGATGGGCCTCAAGCGCGGCATCGAGGCCGCCGTGGCTGCCATCTCCGAGCAGCTGCTCGGTCAGGCCAAGGAGGTCGAGACCCGCGAGCAGATCGCGGCGACGGCCACCATCTCCGCCGGTGGCGACACCACCGTCGGCGACGCCATCGCCGAGGCGATGGACAAGGTCGGCAAGGAGGGCGTGATCACGGTCGAGGAGTCGAACACGTTCGGCATCGACCTGGAGCTCACCGAGGGTATGCGCTTCGACAAGGGCTACATCTCGGCGTACTTCGTCACCGACCCGGAGCGCATGGAGACCGTCCTCGAGGACGCGTACATCCTCATCGCCAACCAGAAGATCTCGAACGTCAAGGACCTGCTGCCGGTCCTGGAGAAGGTCATGCAGAGCGGCAAGCCGCTGCTCATCCTGGCCGAGGACGTCGACGGCGAGGCCCTCTCGACGCTGGTCGTCAACAAGATCCGCGGCACCTTCAAGTCCGTCGCCGTCAAGGCCCCGGGCTTCGGTGACCGCCGCAAGGCCATGCTGCAGGACATCGCGATCCTGACCGGTGGCCAGGTCATCTCCGAGGAGGTCGGCCTCAAGCTGGAGTCGACCGGCATCGAGCTGCTCGGCCAGGCCCGCAAGGTCGTCATCACCAAGGACGAGACCACCATCGTCGAGGGTGCGGGCGACGCCGGCCAGATCGAGGGTCGGGTCAACCAGATCCGTGCCGAGATCGAGAAGTCGGACTCCGACTACGACCGCGAGAAGCTCCAGGAGCGCCTCGCCAAGCTGGCCGGCGGCGTCGCCGTCATCAAGGTCGGCGCGGCCACCGAGGTCGAGCTCAAGGAGCGCAAGCACCGCATCGAGGACGCCGTCCGCAACGCGAAGGCGGCCGTCGAGGAGGGCATCCTCGCGGGTGGTGGCGTGGCGCTCGTCCAGGCCAGCAAGCAGGCCTTCGAGAAGCTCGAGCTCGACGGTGACGAGGCCACCGGTGCCAACATCGTCAAGGTCGCCGTCTCGGCGCCGCTGAAGCAGATCGCCGTCAACGCCGGCCTCGAGGGCGGCGTCGTGGCGGAGAAGGTCGCCGGCCTCGAGCCGGGTCACGGCCTCAACGCCGCCACCGGTGAGTACGTCGACCTGCTGGCCGCGGGCATCATCGACCCGGCCAAGGTCACCCGCTCGGCGCTGCAGAACGCCGCGTCGATCGCCGCGCTGTTCCTCACCACCGAGGCCGTCGTGGCCGACAAGCCGGAGAAGGCCGCCCCGGCGGGCGACCCGACCGGCGGCATGGGCGGCATGGACTTCTGAGTCCGAGCACCAGCTCACGCAGGGCCCTTCCTTCTCCAGGAGGGGCCCTGCGGCCGTCTCAGGACCTCGTCGCCCTCTCAGGAAGCCACCCGGTGAACTCTCAGGTTCGCCCGCGTGAATGATGGAGACATGAGCACCCAGGCTCCGCGAGAGGACGGCCCCGACTATCGGCTGCTCGTTCTCGCGGCCATCGTTCCCGTCCTGGTGATCGCCGCGATCCTCGTCCGTGTGATCGCGAACCGTCCCCACGACTCCAACGCCCACCCGGCGACCCTGACCCTCAACGTGCCGGCGCAGGCGCCGACGACCCCCTGCGGCACGCCCGACGCCAGCGCCCTGGCCGCACAGGCGAGCGCGGTGGAGGCCACCGTCACCTCGATCGACGGCAGCACCGTGACGTTCCAGCCCAAGCGGTTCTTCCGCGGCAGCGCCGAGCGCGTCCAGCTGCGACAGCTCGGCGACGCGACGCCGAGCGCGCTGCAGCTGCCGACCTTCGAGCAGGGCCGGACCTACCTCCTGGCCGCGGGGAGCGACGGCACCCTTGCCGGCTGCGGCCTGAGCGGCCCCGAGTCGTCGTCGCTCGAGAAGCTCTACACGAGCGCGTTCGGCTGACCTGCCGGCCCGCTGTCGCGGCCCGACGGCCACGCCACGGCGGAGCGGCGCCCGTCCGTCGTGTGACCGTTCTGACGCTGCGCGTGTATCCCCACGTCCGCCACCAGCGGTGGAGCATCATGGGGGCATGAGCCCCAGCGTCGCGCCCCGGACGGAGCAGAAGTCCCTCACCCCACCGCCGCCGCGTCGGTCGCCGGTGAGGTGGGCCGTGGGCGCACTCGCAGCCGCCGTGGTGGTCGTGGCCGCGGTCGCGTCGGTCGTGCTCTGGACCCATGAGGACTCCAAGGGCCACCCCGAGGACGACGGCGGCCTGAAGGCGGCGCCCTCGTCGGCGCCGTCCGCCGGCGCGTCCACGGCGCCCTCGACCGGGGCCTCCGCGACCGCCGGGCCCGGGGCGACGAAGCCCGTCGTCCTCACGGTGGTGCCCCAGCGGGGCCGCTGCCTGCTCCCCAGCGCCGACCGGCTCAAGGCGAGCGCCGCTCTCGCCTTCCAGGGCACCGTCGCCGAGATCGACCGAGGCGACCACACCGCCGTTCTCGACGTGACGCGGTGGCTCTACGCCGACGGCTTCGGCGGCACCGACACGGTCCGTGTCGACCTGCCGGCGGCCGGGACGGAGTCGACGCCGACCTTCAAGGTCGGCCACACCTACCTCGTCGCCGCCACCGGTGAGGGCCAGGTCATGGGCTGTGGCTTCTCGGGCGAGAAGAGCGGTGACCTGTCCACCCTCTACGGCCGCGCCTTCGTCTGAGCCGCACGCGACGGACGATGACCCTCCACGGACTCCTTCTCGCGGCCGGCGCCGGCCGACGGATGGGTCGGCCCAAGGCGCTGGTCGACGACTGGCTGCCGCGCTCCGTCGCGGTCCTGCGCGGGGGTGGGTGTGACGACGTCACCGTCGTCCTCGGCGCCGCCGTCGAGGAGGCCCGGCCACTGCTTCCCGACGACGTCCGGGTCGTCGTCGCGATGGACTGGGCCACGGGCATGTCCGCGTCGCTGCGCGCCGGTCTCGACGCCCTGGCCGCGCAGCACCACGGCGCCGCGACCGGAGCCGCCGACGCCGCGCTCGTCCACCTGGTCGACCTGCCCGACGTCGGCGCCGACGTCGTCGGCCGCGTGGGACGGTTGGCCGCCCCGGACGCGCTCGCGCGGGCGTCGTACGACGGCGTGCCGGGTCATCCCGTGCTGATCGGGTGCGACCACTGGGCGGGTGTCGTGGAGACCCTGGTCGGCGACCAGGGCGCGAAGGGCTACCTCGCCGCGCACGGCGCAGCCCTCGTGGAGTGCGGTGACCTGGCCGGGGGACAGGACGTCGACCGCCGCTGACGTCAGGTCGTGAGTGTCAGCGCGGTCCATGGGCCCCGCTGACACTCACAACACGAGGCCGCGACCGCTCGGCGGAAGACCCAACCGTGACCCAACGCACATCCGGCTACGCTCGAGATCATGGAGGAGCTCGACGCGGTGCCAGATCCCGTCCCGGACCCGGGAGCCGTGTCGGAACGGCTCGGATCGACGGGCTACCTGTCCGACCCGGAGCTCGCGACGGTCGTCTTCCTGGCGTTGCGGATGCAGCGGCCGCTCCTCCTCGAGGGTGAGCCGGGGACGGGCAAGACCGCGCTGGCCGAGGCGATCTCCGAGGCGTTCGCGCTGCCGCTGGTGAGGCTGCAGTGCTACGAGGGCATCGACGCGACCCAGGCGCTCTACGACTGGGACTTCCCCCGTCAGATCCTCCACCTGCGTGCGCTCGAGGCCGCCGGCCAGGCCCGCAACGGACAGAGCGTCGAGGAGGCCGAGAAGAGCCTCTACGACGAGCGCTTCCTGCTCGCCCGGCCGGTCCTCGCCGCGCTCCAGCAGAGCCCCGCAGTGCTTCTCGTCGACGAGGTCGACCGCGCCGACGACGAGTTCGAGGCGTTCCTGCTCGAGGTGCTCTCGACCTACCGGGTCTCGATCCCCGAGCTTGGGACGGTGGCCGCCGCCGTACCCCCGATCGTCGTCCTCACCTCCAACCGCACCCGTGAGCTCCACGACGCCCTCAAGCGGCGCTGCCTCTACCACTGGATCGACCATCCCGGCCTCGAGCGCGAGGTCGCGATCGTGCGCAGCCGTGCGCCGGAGGTCTCCCGTGAGCTCGCCGAGCAGGTCGTCGGTGTCGTGCAGCAGCTGCGGAGCGACAGCCTGCAGAAGCCACCCGGGGTCGCCGAGACCCTCGACTGGGCGCGGGCGCTCCACCACCTCGGCACCCAGCGGCTCGACCTCGCCACCGCGGCCGCCACGCTCGGCGCGCTCGTGAAGTATCGCGAGGACGCCGACCGCGTCCGTGCCGCGCTCGACCGGATGCTGGCATGAGAACACCCCACGACGCCGACGAGGTCTTCCTGGCGTTCACCCGGGCGCTGCGCGCGGCAGGGGTGCCGGTGACGCAGGACCGTGCGCAGGGCTATCTCGAGGCGGTCTCGATCGTCGGCGCCGGCGACGCTGCGGCGGCCTACGCCGCCGGCCGGGCCACGCTCTGCGCCGGCCCGGACGACCTCGCCCGTCACGACCAGGTGTTCGAGGCGTGGTTCGGCGTCCTCGACCCGCGGCTGACGCCGCCACCGGTCGCTAGGGTGATGACGGCGGCTCAACTTCCCGAGACCGCCGGGACCGGAGATGAGGGGGCTGGTCCCGACGGTGAGCCGGTCCGGGCCCGGGCCAGCGATGCCGAGGTGCTCCGTCACCGCGACGTCGCCGGCCTGGACCCGGCCGAGCGCGCACAGCTCGCCGCGATGATGGACCGCCTCGTCGTACGGCCGCCCCGCCGTCGTACCCCTCGCCAGCAGGCCTGGCGACGCGGGCGGGTCGACCCGACCCGGACCCTCCGCGCGAGCCTGCGCCGGATGGGGGAGCCGGCCGACATCCGCTGGCGCCGGCGCGGCACCCGGCCGCGTCGCGTCGTCGTGCTGGCCGACGTGTCCGGCTCGATGAGCGCGTACGCCGACGCCGTGCTGCGCGTCGCGCACCGGATGGTCACCTCGGCGGCCCGGTCCGCGCAGGCCAGGGTCGAGGTCTTCACCCTCGGCACCCGTCTCACCCAGCTGACGCGCGCCCTCGCGCTGCGCGACGCGGACCGCGCGCTCGTGGCCGCGGGCGACGCCGTACCGGACTGGTCCGGCGGCACCCGGCTCGGGGAGACGCTCCAGCGCTTCCTGGACCGTCACGCCGGCCTGGCGCGCGGCGCCGTCGTGGTCATGATCAGCGACGGCTGGGAGCGTGGGGACACGAGCCTCCTCGGGGAGCAGATGGCGCGGTTGCACCGACTCGCCCACCGGGTCGTGTGGGTCAACCCCCACCGTGGGAAGGACGGCTACGAGCCGGTCCAGGCCGGCGTGCTCGCCGTCCTCCCGCATGTCGACGACTTCCTCGCCGGGCACTCCCTGGCGACCTACGAGGAGCTCATGGAGGTGATCGCTCGTGCGTGACGTCCTGGACGAGCTGATGACGTGGTGGGACTCGGGGGAGACCGTGGGGATGGCGACGGTGGTCGCCACGTTCCAGTCGGCGCCGCGGCCGCCCGGTGCGTCGATGCTGGTCGGGCCCGACGAGACGGCCGTCGGGTCGGTGTCGGGCGGGTGCGTCGAAGGGGCGGTCTACGAGCTCGCCAAGGAGGTCGTGGAGTCCGGCACTCCGGTCCTGCAGCGGTACGGCGTCTCCGACGACGACGCCTTCGCGGTCGGCCTCACCTGTGGCGGCATCCTCGACGTGTTCGTCGAGAAGGTGGATCGGTCGACCTTCCCCGAGCTCGGCGAGGTGGCCGCCGACCTCCGGGCCGGACGCCCGGTCGCCGTCGCGACCGTCATCGAGCATACCGACCCGGCGGTGCTCGGGCGGCGGATGATCGTGCGTCCGGGGGTCGACGCCGGCGCGCCGTCCTCGACCACCGGGAGTCTCGGTAGCGCGCGGATGGACGACGCCGTGCACGACGACGCCCTCGGTCTGCTCGCGCACGGCACCAACTCGACACTCACCTACGGCACCGACGGGGAGCGCCGGGGTGAGGGGATGCGGGTCTTCGTCTGGGGCTTCGCGCCGAAGCCGCGGATGCTGGTCTTCGGGGCGATCGACTTCGCCGCGGCCGTGGCACGGGTCGGGTCGTTCCTCGGCTACCACGTGACGGTCTGCGACGCGCGTCCCGTCTTCGCCACCCACTCGCGCTTCCCGGATGCCGACGAGGTCGTCGTCGACTGGCCCCACCGGTTCCTCGCCAAGGAGTCGGAGGAGGGCCGGATCGACCCGCGCACCGTCATCGCGGTGCTCACCCACGACCCGAAGTTCGACGTGCCCCTCCTCGAGGTCGCACTCCGCCTCCCCGACGTGGCCTACATCGGGGCGATGGGGTCGCGACGTACGCACGACGACCGGCTGGCGCGGCTGCGCGAGGCGGGCATCACCGATGAGGAGCTGGCGCGGCTCTCCAGTCCGATCGGCCTCGACCTCGGCGCTCGTACGCCGGAGGAGACCGCCATCTCCATCGCGGCCGAGATCATCGCCGGGCGCTGGGGCGGCAGCGGCGAGCGGCTCGCGACCACGGCGGGCCGCATCCACCGCGAGGCAGCGCTGTCATGAGGTCGCGCGTGTCATGAGCTGAGCCGCCCGCCCAGCAGACCGGGCCGGTCCGAACAGAAATCTGTTCGGAGCGGGGCGGGCGCTACCACTCACTGGAAGACCCGTGGACGCCTCGCTTGGCGCCGCGCTGTGATGGAGGTCACATCAAGCTCGGGAGGCGTCGATGGCACGCACGTGGAAGCAGCTCGTCGCGGCAGTAGCAGGACTGGCGAGCGCGGTGACGCTCGCGGCCGGGTCACCGGCACTCGCACATCCGCCGGGCAGCCATACGCCCAACGGCCATGCGCCCAGCGGGCATGCGCCCAATAGCCATGCGCCTGCCAGTCACCGGTCCGCCGGCCACCCGACCAAGCCGACCCGCGCCGCGACCATGACCGAGCAGCGCTGCGAGGCGCTGGCCGATCTCCGCGTCCCGGCGCGCCGGATCGGCCTACCGACCAGCGGCGCGGAGATCGAGTCCGCGACGTGGAGCAGCAGTGGCGGGACGGGCGGCGGGGCGACGTACTGCCAGGTCGTCGGCTGGATCCGCCCCGTCCACGAGGGCTCCCCGTCGATGCAGTTCGAGGTCAACCTCCCGGCGGTCTGGAACCTGCGGACGCTGCAGATGGGCGGCGGCGGGTACGACGGCAGTCTCGTCACCGGGCTGGACCCCTACACCGCCCAGCCGGCGGGCGAGGAGACGCCGCTGCAGCAGGGCTACGTGACGCTCGGGAGCGACGGCGGCCACCAGGGTGGACCGGGCTTCGACGGGACGTTCGGCCTCGACGACGAGGCGCTGCTCAACTACGGCAAGGCGTCGGTCAAGAAGACCCACGACGCAGCCGCGGTCGTCATCAGGGACGCCTACCGCCGCATCCCGGCGTACAGCTACTTCATCGGCGGCTCCCAGGGCGGCCACGAGGCCCTCGACGCGGCCGCGCGCTACCCGAAGGACTACGACGGGGTCATCGCCAACTACCCGGCCTACAACGTGACGATGATGCACGAGGGCGCGGTCAACTTCCGTGACGCGCTGTATGGCGACGGCGGCGTCGGCTGGCTCAGCCCGGCGAAGACGAAGACGATCACCGACGCGGTGTACGCCGCCTGCGACGGCCTCGACGGGGCGACCGACCAGATCATCAGCGACGTGCGCGGCTGCGACCGCGCCTTCGACCCCGATACCCTGCGCTGCCCGAGCGGCACCGACGAGGGCGACTCCTGCCTCTCCGACGCCCAGTTGGCGTCGGCGAAGAAGATCGCGACCGACTACGACCTCGGCTTCCCGATCGCGGGCAACCGGATCTTCGCGAGGAGCGCGCTCTTCGAGGGGGCGCTCTACCAGGGCTTCTCCGGCTTCGGCGCGAGTCCCCAGCCGTCGAACCCGATCAGCGGGACCGAGGCGCTGCAGTACATCGTCCTCGACCAGACCTCGAAGTACATCGTCACGCGCGACCCCTCGCTCGACACGATGACGTTCGACCCGGCTCAGTGGAAGCGCCGCATCCAGCAGGTCGGGAGGATCATGGACGTCACGGATGTCAGCCTCAAGCCGTTCCTGCGCCGGGGCGGCAAGATCATCCTCACCCACGGGACCGCGGACGACTTCATCACGCCGCACAACACGATCCAGTACTACGACCGCCAGGTCCGCCAGCTCGGAGCGCGCACCCTCGACTCGTTCCTCCGGTTCTACGAGATCCCCGGCTTCGGTCACGGCCAGGGCCCGTTCGACGCGACGTACGACGGGCTCGAGGCGATCCGGGGATGGGTGGAGAAGGGCCACGCGCCGGCCGGCCTCGTGACCTACGACGGCAACGCCGGTGCCGACCGGTCGCGGCCGCTGTGCCGCTACCCGACCTGGCCGCGGTACGTCGGCCACGGCTCGCTCGACGACGCCTCCTCCTACACCTGCACGAGGTGATCCCGGGGCGAACCGAAGCCCGTGAGCCCGGTCACAGACCGGTGCTACCGTGGCCGCACCTATACGAGAGCCGGAGGCTGCGGTGGTCCAGTCCGAGGTGGAGCGGTCCGACTGGCCGGACCTGCAGGAGCGACGTGTCCAGGCGGTGCGCGCGTGGACCGCGTTCGTCGAGAACGGTGACGCCGCGGCGGCGATCGTCCGCCCCGAGATCCTCTCCAGCTGGACCCGCTCGGGCGCGTCGGTGAAGCCGGACGTGGCCGAGGCGCCGCTCGCCGACGAGTCCGAGACGCGCGACTACTGGCGGGAGTCACCGCTGCAGGTCGCGGTCGAGCGGGTCGAGGAGGAGCTGCGGCGTACGGCGGAGGACGGTGACCTCGTCATCGCCGTCACCGACCCGGACACCCGCATCCTGTGGACGTACGGCGGCCGGGTGATGCGCCGCAAGGCCGAGACGGTGAACTTCGTGCCGGCCGGGCGGTGGGACGACGAGTCCGTCGGCACCAACGCCCTCGACCTGGCGCAGCGCAGCGGCGCCCCGGCGATGGTCTTCAGCGCGGAGCACTACGCGGAGGCGGTCCACAACTGGGTCTGCTGGGCCGCGCCGGTCCACGACCCCGTCACGGGAGCGCAGCTCGGCGTCATCGACCTCTCCACCACCTGGGACCGCACCCACCCGATCGGCCTCGCCACCGCCCGCATGACCGCGCGGCTGATCGAGTCGGCGATGCCGCACGTGCCGATGCCGCGCACCCCCGCCGGCTCACTCGCCGGGCCGTCGGAGGACCTCCGCGAGCCCGGCCTCGTCATGACGCTGCTCGGCTCGGTGGAGACCTGGCTCGACGGTCAGCGGCTGCTGCTCAACCGCCGCCAGAGCGAGGTGCTCGCGCTGTTGGCGCTCCATCCCGACGGCCTCTCGCTCGAGCAGCTCCACGCGATGCTCTACGGCGACCAGGCGGTGACCTTCTCCACGCTCAAGGCGGAGGTCTCCCACCTGCGCCACGCGCTCGGCGGCCAACTCTCGTCGCGTCCCTACCGCCTGCTGATGCCGGTCGCCACCGACGTCGAGGACGTCCTGCGGCTCCTGCGCCGGGGCGACGTCGCCGCCGCGGTCGAGGCCTACGGCGGCGACCTGCTCCCGGGCACCAACTCGCCGGCGCTCGCGGAGATGGGGGAGTACGTCGCCGTCGCGGTCCGCGAGGCGCTGCTCGCCGACCCGCAGCCGGACGCCGTCGTCCGCTACAGCGAGCTGGCGCCCTACGACACCGAGGTCGTCGAGGCCTGCCTCGCCCTCCGACCGATGCTGGGTGGGCGCCCGCACCCCGCCGTACCCCTCCTGAAGGGCCGCCTCGCCGTCGCCACCCGCTGAGCGCACCTGGAGCACGCGCTCCGCTGCGTTGTCGGCCCTCGCCGACCCGCTTCGCTTGACGGTCGCCTTCGGGTCTCCGCCTTGCGGCGCACGCACTCCAGGCGCGCTGAGCGCACCTGGAGCACGCGCTCCGCTGCGTTGTCGGCCCTCGACGACCCGCTTCGCTTGACGGTCGCCTTCGGGCCTCCGCCTTGCGGCGCACGCACTCCAGGCACGCTTCGGAGCGAGCCCCGGTCACCGACGCCCGGGGCGCCGCGGCAGGAGGCAGGCGGCCGACCGGGCGCGCAGGGCGCCGAGCCAGAGGCCGGCGCCGTAGGCGAGGTCGTCGAGCCGGCGGGCGAGGAGCTGGTACGGCGCGCCGGGGTGCTCGACCTCGGCGAGGACCGTGTCGACGAGGAGTGCGGTGACGACGGCGCGGCGGACCGTGCGTGAGGGCAGGAGGAGCGCGGTGAGGGGCCACCAGTGGCGCAGCAGGAGCGCGGACTCCTGCCGGATCGCCCAGCCGAGCCCCTGTGCGGCCAGCCGACCGGCCAGCAGCCGGCGCGCGCCGGGATCGTCGGGCGCCTCGGGGAGTCGCCGGTCCAGCTGCCACCAGCCGTAGCCGACGCCGGCGGCCGCGATCGGCCACGACCAGCGGCGCCGGACCAGGACCGCGGCGGCCGCAGCGGCCCCGGTGACCGTGAGCACCGCTGGTGCTCCGTGGCGTCCGTGCCGGGCCGCGAGCGGGGCACCACCGGTGCCATAGACGAGCTTGCGGCCCAGCCAGTCGCGGACGGTCGTCCGGGCGTCGTGGTGGGCGACCTCGGCGGGGTCGTAGCGGACCCGGTGGCCGGCGCCGACCAGTCGCCACACCAGGTCGACGTCCTCGCCGACCCGCAGGCCCTCGGTGAAGCCGCCGATCGGGTGGTCGCGGAGCGCGGCGACCCGACCCACGAGGCAGGCGCTGGGCAGCCAGCCGACAGCGGCGCCCGGCTCGACCGAGCACGCGCGGGTCCCGAGCGCGAGGGAGGAGACCTCCTCGTCGTACCGTTCGAACCAGCGCGGCCGCCCGCCCGACCGTCGTGCGACCGCCCGGCTGCGGACGAGGGGGCCGACGAGGGCGACCCGGGCGTCAGCGAGGTGGCGGGCGAGCCGGACGAGCATCGCGGCGTCGGCGACGACGTCGGAGTCGACGAAGGCGACGTAGGGCGTGCGCACCTGCGCCAGGCCGGCGTTGCGTGCGCTCGCGGGACCGACGTTGACGGTCAGCGGGAGGACCTCGGCCCCGTGGTCGGCGGCGACCTTCGCGACGGCGCTCGGCTCGAGCGAGGCGTCGTCGACGACGAGGACCCGGAGTCCGCGGAGCGGGGCCAGGCAGCGGTCGAGCTGCTCGGGGCGGTCGCGGACCGGGACCACCACCGTGAGATCGGCGCCGCGCTCGGTCGGAGCGGCCGACACCGGGCCGGCGGGCGGGTCGAGCACCGGGTCGGCGATGTTGGCGTCGACGAGTCTGCCGGCCAGCGCGTCCGACACCGCATCGGTGACCCGCACCCGCCCGTCGACGATGCGTCGTCCGGCGGCGGGCGCCAGCCGCAGGGCGCGGATCGGCGAGCCGCCGACGAGGAGGCGCCCGTCCGGGCCGCCCAACCGGCGTACGTCGTCGCGCACCCGGACCTCGAACCCGATCGGGAACCTCATGGTCTGGCTCATGCCCGGAAGCCTCCGTCCGCGTGCACGACCGAGCCGTTGACGGCCGCCCCTTCGCGCGAGCAGCAGAACGCGATCGTGGCGGCGATCTCGGCCGGCTCCAGCGGCCGCTGGAGCAACTGGTGGGCCGCCAGGTCGTCGACGTCGGCGTCCGGGTAGAGCCGCGCGGTCTCGGCGAGCATCGGTGTCCGCGTGGAGCCGGGGGAGACCGCGACGGCGGTGACGCCGGTGCCGGCCAGGTCGGCGGCGAGGCCCCGGACCATGCCGACGACCGCATGCTTGGCGGCGTTGTAGGCGGCGAGGTGGAAAAGACCGTAGGACCCGGCCGCGGAGGCGACCGCGACGAAGCGACAGCCGGAGGGGTCCGGGCCCGCGAGCATGGCGGGGACTGCGGCGGCCGCGGTGTTCCAGACCCCGCGGGCGTTGGCGTCCCACAGCAGCGCGAGCTGGTCGTCCGCGGTCTCCCACAGGGGCTGCCCGCCGCCGACGAGGCCGGCGGCCGCCACCGCCACGTCGAGGCGGCCCCACCGGCCGACGGCCTCGGCCACGGCGGCCTCGAGGGCGGCGCGGTCACGTACGTCGGCGACGTGGGCGACCGCGTGGTCGTACGGCGCGACGACCGCCTCCAGGTCCGCACGGGCCGGCATCGGGTAGGGCTCGGCGTCGGGTCCGGCGCACCAGTCGAGCGCGAGGACGGCGTAGCCGTCCGCGGCGAGCCGTCCCACCACCGCGGCTCCCATGCCGCGGGCCGCCCCGGTGACCAGGGCGACCCGCTCGACCGTGGTCACCGGCCCAGGGTGAGGTGGAAGCCGTCGGGGACGATGAGGTCCTCGGGGGTGAGCTGGGAGATGTCGGACTTGCCCAGGCCGAGCAGGGCGGAGTCGATGCCGCCCTTGAGGACGTCGAGGACGTTCTCGACGCCGGCCTGGCCGTTGGCGGCCAGTCCCCAGAGGTAGGCGCGGCCGATCATGACGGCCTTGGCGCCCAGGGCGAGGGCCTTGACGACGTCGGAGCCGCGGCGGATCCCGCCGTCGAGGACGACGTCGACCTGGTCGCCGACGGCGTCGGTGACCGACTTCAGGCAGCGGATCGTGGCGGGGGTGCCGTCGAGGTTGTTGCCGCCGTGGTTGGAGACCGAGAGCCCGTCGACGCCGGCGTCGACGGCGCGGCGGGCGTCGTCGACGCGGGTGACGCCCTTGAGCAGGAACGGACGCCCCGAGAGCGCCTTCCACTCCTTGCCCATCCACGCCACGTCGTCCCAGGAGGGCGGCGGGGTGGTCATCCACTCGTAGTAGGCGCCGAAGAAGGTCGGTGCGGAGCCTCCGGGCGGCGCGAGGTTGGGGGCGGTCAGGTCGGGGACGACCCCGGCCTGGGCGAACTGCTTCATCCAGCGGACCTTGGTGGCCACCCGGGGGGCGAAGCGGAGCATGGTCTTGAGGTCGACCTTCTCCGGGATCTCCGGGCTGCCCCAGTCGCGTCCGATGGAGAAGGACCAGTCCAGGGTGGCGATCAGCGCCTTCGCGCCGGCGGCGTGGGCGCGTTCCATGCGCTGGATCATGACGTCGCGGTCCCCGGTCCAGTACATCTGGAAGAAGGTCTGGTCGTTGACCGCGCAGACCTCCTCCACCGACTTCGAGGCGAAGTTGGACAGCCCCATGATGGTGCCGCGCGCGGCCGCGGCCCGGGCCACGGCGACCTCGCCGTCGGGGTGGACGGCCTGGACGCCGGTCGGCGAGATGATCACCGGCAGCGCGATGTCCTGGCCCAGCACCCGGGTGTTCATGGTGCGGTCGACCTGGTGACCGGCCACGTGCGGGGCGAGCCGCAGGTCGGCGTAGGCCCGCTGGTTCTCCTCGATGGTCTGACCCCGCTCCGAGCCGGCCACCAGGGCGCCGTAGACCGGCTTGGGCAGCCGCTTGCGGGCCCGTTCCTGGGCGACCGCGACCGACTCGAACCAGGGGTTCTGCTTCCAGGGGTTCTCGATCTTGAGCTTGTTCATGAGGAGAGGTCCATTCCAGCCAGCGGGCTCTCGTCGCAGGCGCTGGCCGGAGGCCGGCGCTGGAGCGTGAGCAGGACGGGCGCGTTGCGCGGGGGTACGACGCGCGAGTGGTCCTGGCTGGCGGCGGGGACCTCGCGCGGGGCGGTGAGCGCGTGCTCGCCGTAGCCCTGGACGCACTCGGGGTCCGGGCCGTCCAGCGGCAGGCCGGTGAAGAACTTCGCCGCCATGCAGCCGCCCCGACAGGAGTCGTAGAAGGAACAGGAGGCGCAGGCGCCGCCGGTCTGCGGGGCACGCAGCTCGGCGAACAGCTCCGAGTCCTGCCAGACCCGCCCGAAGCCGCCGTCGGTCAGGATGTTGCCGGCCAGGAACTCCTCGTGGATCGCGAACGGGCAGGCGTAGACGTCGCCGATCGGGTCGATCAGGCACACCACCCGGCCCGCGCCGCACAGGTTGAGCCCGGGCAGCGCTCCGCTACCATCCTCGGGCCCGAACGCGGCGAGGTGGAAGAACGAGTCGCCGGTCAGCACCTTCTCGCCGTTGGCCATCAGCCAGTCGTAGAGCTCACGCTGCTGGGCGGGCAGCGGGTGGAGCTCGTCCCACACGTCCGCGCCGCGGCCCGAGGGACGCAGCCGCGTGAGCCGCAGGGTGGCGCCGTAGCGGTCGGCGATGGCCTTGAACTCGTCGAGCTGGCCGATGTTCTCCCGGGTGCACACCACCGAGACCTTGGCGTCGGCGAAGCCCGCCTCGTGCAGGTTGCGCAGCGCGGTGATCGCGGTGTCGTAGGACCCGGGGCCGCGGACCCGGTCGTTGACCTCGGCGGTCGCACCGTCGAGGGAGATCTGCACGTCGACGTAGCCGCCGGTCGCCGGGCCGGCGAGCCAGCGGGCCCGCTCCGGGGTGAGGCGGACGCCGTTGGTGGAGAACTTCACCCCGACGTGGTGGGCCACGGCGTACTCCACCAGCTCCCAGAAGTCCGGGCGCACGGTCGGCTCACCACCGCCGATGTTGACGTAGAAGACCTGCATGCGCTCCAGCTCGTCGATGACGGCCTTGCACTGCTCGGTCGAGAGCTCGCGGGGGTCGCGGCGACCCGAGGAGGACAGGCAGTGGGCGCACGCCAGGTTGCAGGCGTAGGTCAGCTCCCAGGTCAGGCAGATGGGCGCGTCCAGGCCCAGCTCGAACTGCTGCACCAGGCTCGCCGGCGCGGTGGGGGAGCCGGCGGCCATGGCAGGGCGCGGCGCGGCGGGACGTTCGGGGGCGAGGGTCATGACGCCCTCCTCTCAGCACCCGAGCCAGGCTCGGTGCGGGGTCGGATCATGTCGGTGCGCGCCAGGCCGGTCAGCGCGGCGAGGTACGCCGGCCGCTGCTGCTCCGGGACGCCCGCGGCGTCCATCGCCGCAGCGACGTCGGGCGCGTCACCCAGCGCGCGGACCAGCGTCACCAGCGCGGGGGTCTTGAGGAAGGTCAGCTTCCGGTTGCCGAAGTGGTAGGCCAGCGCCCCGAACGGCTCGGGGCGGAGCGCCACCGACGGCGAGAGCTCCCAGCCGTCGGTGACGCTCACCAGCGTGTCCGCCTCGGACATCAGTACACGCCGCACATGCCGTCGATCGAGACCTCCTCGATGAGGCTCTCGGCGGTCAGGTCGTGCTGCTGGTCCTGCTCGAGCTGCGGGTCCATCTCGGTTCCTCTCCTGCGGCAACGGGGGTTGCGTTCTGTGACTCAAGACACATTAATGGCACTCGTGGTCACAAGCGCCAGCCCTTCGTCGCACTTCTTCCGTCCGGTGGAAGGAGTGGCCCCATGGACCGCCCGGTGACGGTCGGGGCGCGCGGTCGCCCCGGCGTCACCTCGCACGGTGAGATCGAGCAGGCCGCGTTCCGGCTCTTCGCCGAGCACGGCTTTGCCGCCACGACGTTGGACGCGATCGCGGCGGAGGTGGGGGTGGGCCGGCGCACGCTCTTCCGCTACTACCGCTCCAAGAACGACATCCCGTGGGGCCGGTTCGACCGGACGCTCGCCGGGTTCCGCGCCCTGCTCGACGCCCAGCCGAGCGACCTGCCCCTGCACGAGGCCGTCCATCGCGGCGTCGTCGCCTTCAACGAGTTCCCCGAGGACGCGCAGCCGCCGCATCGCGAGCGGATGCGCCTCATCCTCACCACCCCCGAGCTCCAGGCCCATTCCGTCCTGCGCTACCAGGAGTGGCGCGAGGTCATCGCCGACTATGTGGCCCGCCGGACGGGTGCTGCCCCCACCGACCTCCTACCCCGGGTCGTCGGTCAGGTCTCGCTGGCGCTCGCCCTCTCGGCGTACGACGCATGGCTGGCCGACGCCTCGACGCCGGTCCCGGTCCTCATCGACCGGGCGATGACCGGCCTGCGCGACTACCTCGGCGGCGGTGGCTGAGCGCGTCAGAAGAACTCGTCGAGGAGCTGGTAGTAGTGCAGCCGCCACCGCTCGGCCTCGACGGGGTAGGTGGCGAGGAAGCGGGCCGCGCACTCGTGGCCGTACTGCGGGTTGAGGTGACGCGACTCCATCGACCGGGTCATGAGTGCGAGGTCGGCGTGACAGTCGGCGAGGCCGAGCCGGCTCACGTCGACGACCCCGGTGACGTCGTACGTCTCGGGGTCGACGAGGACGTTGTCGAGACAGAAGTCGCCGTGGCAGACGACGAGGTCGAGGTTCTCCTCCAGCGACGCGCGCAGCCCGCCCGCGGCGAGCTCGTCGAAGACGTCCATCGCGCTCCGGCCGAGCCTGACGAGGTCGAAGTCGGACTCGTCGACCAGGCCGGCGTCGACCCGCTCGGCCGCCTGTGGCAGCGTCACGTCGAGCCGCCGGTCGAACGGACAGTCGTCGACGTCGAGGTCGTGGAGGTCGGTGAGGTACATCGCGATCGACGAGGTGACGCGCGCGGTGGCGTAGGCGGGGACCTGGCTGGCCGGCATGCCCGGCACCGCGCCGGTCACCAGCGTCGAGGTCTCCGCGTCCTCGTGCCAGTCCACGACCTCCGCAGTCTCGAGCCCGGCGCTGCCGAGCCAGGCCAACCGGTCCCGCTCGTGCGCGAGTTCCTCGCGCGCCAACGAGTCGGTCGCCGACTTCGCGAAGCAGCGCCCATCGGGACTGCGGCGTACGACGGTGTCAGAGTGCCCGTGCGCCACGACGTGCCAGTCCTCCACAACTGTTCACTGTAGGGAATCGGTGACAGGAATGTTGCTCGCTCGTGCAGATCGGGGTGGGTCGGCGTCGGTCCCGCCGACCGGCTTGGTCGCCAACCAGTACCCAACCCTCGCGTTTCTAGTGTGAGCCTCACCACACCGACGTGGCACGCGTCCAGAACGGGAGTGCTCATGACCCGGATCAACGTCACCGTCGACGGCATGAAGGTGGCCGACGACGTCGAACCTCGCATGCTGCTCGTGCACTACCTGCGCGAGCGTCTCGGCAAGACCGGCACCGTCGTCGGCTGCGACACCAGCAACTGCGGTGCCTGCACCGTCCATCTCGACGGCCAGTCCGTGAAGTCCTGCAACGTGCTCGCCGTCCAGGCCGACGGTCACGAGGTGACCACGGTCGAGGGCCTGGCGCAGGACGGGCACCTCCACCGGGTGCAGGAGGCCTTCCGCGAGTGTCACGGCCTCCAGTGCGGCTTCTGCACGCCCGGCATGATCATGGCGAGCGTCGACCTGCTGGGCCGCAACCCGCACCCCTCCGAGGAGGAGATCCGCGAGGGTCTCGAGGGCAACCTGTGCCGCTGCACCGGCTACCACAACATCGTCCGGGCCGTGCAGTTCGCCTCGGGTCACCTGGCCGCCGCGGTGACCGCCGGCGGCGGCGCGACCGAGGAGGTGGCGCAGGCATGACCGCGACCGAGGCTCGCCCCGACCGCAGTCCCGAATTCGGGGGCAACGAGATCGGCCGGGACCGGCGCCGCAAGGAGGACGCCCGGCTCATCACGGGACGCACCCGTTGGACCGACAACATCACGCTCCCCGGGATGCTCCATCTCGCGATGGTGCGCAGCCCGTTCGCCCATGCGCGGATCACCGGCGTCGAGACCGCCGCCGCCAAGGACTCCGTCGGCGTGGTCGCCGTGCTCACCGGCGCCGACTTCGACGAGAGCCTCGGCGTCTGCATCAACGCCTGGCCGATCACGCCCGACCAGAAGGCGCCGACCCACCCACCGGTCGCGACCGACCGGATCAGCTTCGCCGGCGAGATCGTCGCCGTCGTCGCCGCACGCTCGGCCGCCGAGGCCCGCGACGCGGCCGACCTCGTCGAGGTGGAGTACGACGAGCTGCCGGCCGTCGTCGACCTCGAGGAGGCCGTGAAGGACGAGGTCCTGGCCCACCCGGACCTGGGCACCAACAAGAGCGCGCTGTGGGTCTTCGACTCCGCTCAGGCCGGCACCGGCGGCAACGTCGACGAGGCCATCGCGGCGGCACGCGACGGCGGCATCGTGCTCGAGCGGACCTACCGCCAGCAGCGGCTCATCCCGGCCTTCATGGAGCCGCGCTCCGTGGTCGTCGACCCCACCGGTGAGCAGATCACCGTCTGGAGCGCCACCCAGATCCCGCACATCCTGCGGTTCGCGCTCGCCGCGACCACGGGTGTGCCCGAGTCCAAGATCCGCGTCATCGCGCCCGACGTGGGCGGCGGCTTCGGCGGCAAGCTCCAGCAGACCCCGGAGGAGATGCTCGCCTTCGCGGTCGCCCGGCGCCTCGGCAAGCCGGTGAAGTTCACCGAGACCCGCTCCGAGTCGCTCATGAGCGCCCACCATGGTCGCGACCAGATCCAGAAGCTCACCCTCGCGGCCACCAAGGACGGCCGGGTGACCGGCCTCAAGGTGGAGCTGACCGCCAACCTGGGCGCCTACGTCGCGTTGGTCGGCGGCGGCGTGCCGGTCCTCGGGGCGTTCATGTTCAACGCGATCTACAAGTTCCCGGCCTACCAGTTCAACTGCCAGACGGTGCTCACCAACACCACCTGGACCGACGCCTACCGCGGCGCGGGGCGGCCGGAGGCGACGTACGCCATCGAACGGCTGATGGACGAGCTCGCCGCCGAGGTCGGCGTCGACCCGCTCGAGGTGCGCGAGCGGAACTGGATCACCCATGAGGAGTTCCCGTTCACCACCGTCGCCGGGCTCGAGTACGACTCCGGCAACTACGAGGCCGCCACCGCGCGCGCCAAGGAGATGTTCCGGTACGACGAGCTGCGGGCCGAACAACAGGCCCGCCGTGCCTCGGGCGACCCGGTGCAGCTCGGCATCGGTGTCTCGACCTTCACCGAGATGTGCGGCCTGGCGCCCTCGCGGGTCCTGGGCTCGCTCGACTACGGCGCCGGCGGCTGGGAGCACGCCGAGATCCGGATGCTGCCGACCGGCAAGGTCGAGGTCGTCACCGGTGCCAGCGCCCACGGCCAGGGGCACGAGACGGCGTTCAGCCAGATCGTCGCCGACCGGCTCGGGGTGCCGTTCGAGGACGTCGAGATCCTGCACGGCGACACGATGGTCGCCGCCAAGGGGCTCGACACCTACGGCAGCCGGTCGCTCGTGGTCGGCGGCGAGGCCGTGGTCCGCGCCGCCGACAAGGTCCTCGAGAAGGCCCGGCCGATCGCGGCCCACCTGCTCGAGGCCAGCGTCGACGACCTGGAGTTCAAGGACGGCCGGTTCGGCGTCCGCGGCACCGACCAGGGCATCGGGCTGACCGAGGTCGCCGCCGCGGCCTTCGCGGCCCACAACCTGCCGGACGGGGTCGAGGCCAACCTCGACTCGGAGGCGACCTACGACCCGGTCAACTTCAACTTCCCGCACGGCACCCACCTGTGTGCGGTGGAGGTGGACACCGAGACGGGCGAGACCCGGATGCGCAAGTACGTCGCTTGCGACGACATCGGCGTCATCATCAACCCGCTCATCGTCTCCGGGCAGGTGCACGGCGGCTTGGTTCAGGGCATCGCGCAGGCGCTGTGGGAGGAGGCGGTGTACGACGACACCGGCACCCTCGTGACGGGCTCGTTCGTCGACTACCTGCTGCCGACCGCGGCCGACACGATCAGCTTCGACATCGACCACACCACGTCGCCGGCGACGACGAACTCGCTCGGCACGAAGGGCGTCGGCGAGGCCGGCACGATCGCGTCGACGCCGGCGGTCGTCAACGCCGTCGTCGACGCGCTCCGGCCGTACGGCGTCCACGACGTCCGCATGCCCTGCACGCCCGAACGGGTGTGGCGGGCCATCCGTGAGGGCGGGGCCGGCGGCGACACCACCGGCGCCGCGGCGCCTCACTTCGATGCCTCGACGGGCATGGAAGGCACCGTCGACCGCACCGACGGATCCAGCCCGGAAGGAGGAGACCAGTGATCCCCGCACCGTTCGACTACGTCGCCCCGACCACGCTCGAGGAGGCGCTCACCGCCCTCTCCGAGCACGGCGACGTCGCGAAGATCATCGCCGGCGGTCAGAGCCTGCTGCCGGTCCTGCGGATGAGGCTCAACGCCCCCGAGTGGGTGATCGACCTCGGCAGGATCGAGACGCTCCGCGGCGTACGCGACGACGGCGATGCCCTCGTCATCGGCGCGATGACCCCGCACTCGGTCGTCGCCGCGGATCCACTGGTGGCCGAGCACGCCGCGCTCCTGGCCCGGGCCACCGCCACCGTCGCCGACGAACAGGTCCGTCACCGCGGGACCTTCGGCGGCGCCCTCGCCCACGCCGACCCGGCCGGGGACCTCGGTGCTCCGGCGCGGGCGCTGGGGGCGCAGCTCGTGATCGCGGGACCGGGCGGCACGCGCACGGTCGAGGCCGACGACTTCTTCCGGGGTCTCTTCGAGACCGCGATCACCGAGGACGAGATCCTCACCGAGGTGCGGATCCCGAAGCACCCCGGCTGGGGCGCCCACTACGAGAAGTTCGTCCGGGTCGCCCACCAGTGGCCGATCGTCGCGGTCGGCGCCTCAGTGAAGGTCGAGGGCGGCACGATCGCCGGCGCGGCCGTGGGCCTGACCAACATGGGCAGCACCCCGTTGCGGGCCCGCGCGGTCGAGGCGGCGCTCGTGGGGCAGGCAGCCACGGAGGAGGCCTGCCGGGCGGCCGCGGAGAAGGCGGTCGAGGGCGCCGAGCCGCCCTCGGACCTCAACGGCGACGCCGACTACCGCCGCCACCTCGTCACCGTCCTCACCCGGCGCGCGCTGCTCGCCGCCATCGCCGACGCGGGGGCGTGATCCTTCCGCTGGGAAGCACGACCCATCCCCAAGAGCGCGCCCGCTGGCTAGGTTGGTCAGCGGGCGCGCCCCAGCCTGACCGACGCAGCCTGACCGACGCAGCCTGATCGACGCAGCCCGTCCCGAACCGTCATGAGGAGATCCGTCCCGTGGAGCTGACGCACACGTTCACCGTCCCGACCACCATCGACGAGACCTGGGCGAAGTTCCAGGACATCGCCGACCTCGCCGAGTGCTTCCCCGGGGCCCAGGTCACCTCGGTCGAGGGCGACAGCTTCGAGGGGACCGTGAAGGTCAAGCTCGGGCCGATCGCGCTCGTCTACGCCGGGTCCGGCACCTTCACCGAGAAGGACGAGGCCGCCCACAAGCTGGTCGTCGAGGCCAAGGGCCGCGACAAGCGGGGCAACGGCACGGCCGGGGCCACGGCCACGCTGACCATGAACGAGGACGGCGCCGGCACCGCCGTCGAGGTCCACACCGACCTGGCCATCACCGGCAAGCCCGCGCAGTTCGGCCGGGGCGTCATGCAGGACGTCTCCGACAAGCTGCTCGGTCAGTTCGTCGCGTGCCTCGAGCAGCGGACCGCGACCGAGCAGACGGCGCCCGAGCCCGCGGCCACGACGCCGCCCGAGGGTGCCGCGACGGCGGAGGACGGTGCGGCCTCGATGGTGACCGAGGAGCCGGCCGCCGCGTCGGTCAACCCGGCCTCGCCTGCTGCGGCCGAGGCGGCGGCGCCGCAGGCGTCCGCCCCGCGCCCGGCGTCCGCGCAGCCGTCCGCGCAGCCGTCCGGGTCGACGTCCGGGTCGAGCCGCGCGGGCGGCAACGACGACGCGCTCGACCTCGGTGCGACCGTGCTGCCGGTGCTGATCAAGAGTTATGGCAAGCAGGCCGCCGTCGGGCTCGCGGGACTCCTCGGCCTCGTCCTTCTCGTCCGGCTGCTTCGCCGCCGCTGACGCGCTCGTCGGGGAGTTGTCAGGGGATCTGTCGGCTTGTCAGGTGTCTCGTCCCCTGACAAGCCGACAGATCCCCGGCCAGCCGGGGAAATGCGCGGCCGCCGGCCGCCGCCCGCTCACCACTGGAAGTCGTAGCCGAAGTCGTCGTAGTCGTCGTCGTTCTGCGACTGGCTGCGGTCGTCGCGACCGCGGTCGTTGTTCTTCTCGAGCTTCTTGAGCTTGTCCTTCTCCTTGGGCGACGGCGGCGGTGGCTGCGTGGTCTTCTGCTGCTGTTTGCCCTGCTGCGGGGGTGTCTTCAGCTTGTCCTCGAGCCGCTTCTTCACCGCCGCGGCGTCCTTCGACTCGCGCGCCCCGAGCCCGGCGTGGGTGGGACAGTCGCCGGCGTCGAGCGTCGCGATGCCGTCCTTCCAGGCGTCCTCGGCCTCGTCCCGCGAGCCGGCGCCGGCGGCGGCGTCGCCGATCTTCTCGTCGGCCAGGGCGAGGTTGATCCGCACCGTGCACTCGTGCTCGTGGGGGACGGTCTCCAGCGCGGCGGTGTAGTAGCGGGCGGCCCGCTCGTAGTCGGTCAGCAGGAAGGCCGCGTCGCCGGCGTCGTACGGCGCCAGCCAGCGTTCCATGATGTTGACCGACTGGTTGGCGGCGTACTCCTCGAGCGCGACGGCGCCGCGCCGCTCGTCCCAGGCCGCCTGCCCTGCGGTGTCGTGGTGGGTCATCGCCACGACCTTCCCGAAGAACGCGATCGCGAGCGCCGCGGGCAGCAGCCCGGCGAGATGGAGGACCCGGCGGCGGTGGGCGCGCGGGTTGTCGGACGTCATCGCAGCAGCCCCCTGACCTCGCGGGCGGTACGACGGTGGGGCCACAGCTCCCACAGCAGCAGCGGGACGAGCGCGATCCCGAACGCCCAGGTGACCTCACGCTTGTGACGGCTGCTGCCGCCGGAGGTCGCGGGCGTGGCGTGGAACGACGCGGCGACCTCGGCGAGACCGGCGTCGTCCTGGCGGGCGCGCTGCCGGACGTCGACGCCGAGCTGACCGGCGACCGTGCGCAGGTTGCCGGGGTCGGCGTGGGACACCGCGTCGCCGCCGTCCTGGTCCGTCATGTAGCCCTCGCCCGGGTGGTCGTCGTCGATCCGCATCCTGCCGCCCTGCTCGGTGCCGTAGCCCAGGACGATCCCGCCGTCGACGTACTCCTTGAGGGAGCCGAACGACGCCTGGGTGCCGGAGGAGGTGTTCTCCCCGTCGCTCACGAAGACGACGAGCCGGCGGTGGTCGGGATACTGCTCGACGTCGTCGCTGAGCGTGGACCGCATCGCCTCGATCGGGCTGTCGATCCGCGAGCCGGCGCCGTCGTAGGGGCCCTCGGGCTCGATGGTCTCCGCCCACGCGTCGAACGCGCTGGTGTCGGAGGTGAACGGCAGCTGCAGCCGGACCACCTCGCCGCCGAAGGTGATGGCGGCGAAGCGCGCGCCCGGCAGGTCGTGCGCGAGGGTGGTGAGGTCGTGGACGGCGAGGTCGAGCCGCGGCTTGCCGCCGGGCCCGTCGAGGGCGTCCATCGAGCGGGTCCGGTCGACCACGACGAGGACGTCGAGGTCGCTGTGCTCCAGCGTCGCCTTGGCCTCGCCCCAGCCCGGCCGGACGAGGATCAGGACCATGACGACGACGATCAGCACGCGGCGTACGACGGTCAGCGCGAGCCTCCACGTGGACGACCTCATGCCGCACCTCCGCCGAGCCGGCGGGCGAGCGCGACGCCCCAGCCGCCGAGAAGCATGAGCACGCCGAGGCCGGTGACGGCGATCGCTGCCCCGGGCCGCTCGTCGACGGTGATCTCGGGAGGCTGCCGCACGCGGGCGGCCTCGAGCTGCTCGATGCTGGTGACGATGCGGTCCACGGAGCCGTCCTCCCCGAGGAGGGCGAAGGTGCCGCCGGTCGAGGTCATCGCGTTCGCGAACTCGTCGCGGCGCGAGCCGCCGGGGGCCAGGTCGAGCGAGCCGATGCCGTAGAGCCGGACGTCGTGGTCGCGGGCGTAGGCCGAGACCTCGGGCCAGGTGAAGATCGGCGCGCCACCCTGCGGGTCGTTGTCGGAGGCGACGATCACGGCCCGGCCACGCTTCTGGTCCGCATGGTCGAAGCGCTGGGTGCAGGAGACGATGCCGTCGGTGATGATCGACGCCCGGCGGCCGAGGAACGTGCCGGCCAGGTAGTCGAAGTCCTGACGGGCGAATGCGTCGGACGCCTCGGCCAGCTGCCGCTTGACGAACGCATAGTCGTCCGTGAGCGGGAAGACCGTCACCGCGGCGTCGCTCCACAGCACGAGGCTCACCCGCTCACCGCGCAACCCGTCGACGATCTGCCCGAACGCGTCGAGCACCTGGACGTCCTCGTCGAACATCGACGTGGAGGCGTCCAGGCAGAGGACGACGTCACGGTTGGCAAGGCTGCGCTCGGTCACCGCGGTCGCCTGGGGACGCGCGGCGAGGAGGATCGCGCCGGCCGCGGCCACCAGCACCGCCACGGTCTGCCACGTGGCCAGCCAGGACTGCTGACGGGCCAGGGTGCGGAAGCGTGCCAGGCCCCGGATCCGCTCGGAGTGCGCGACGAGCATCGCCTCGCGCGGCGTGCGGGAGCGCCCGCGCCAGCAGGACCAGACGACCAGCGCCGCGACGACGAGCACGGCCAGCACGACCGCCAGCCACGGCCATCTCAACCCGGGGTTCAGGTCCACGTGCCCACCAGCTCCCGGGCCCGGCGGACCGCCTCGGGGAAGCGGTCGGCGGCGTGGCCCTCCTCGCTCGGGGCGAAGGCGGGGGGATACATCAGCTCGACCGCCTGGGCCAGCGGGACGACGCCGGCCGCGCGCAGGTCGGCGAGGGTCATTCGGTCGGCCGGCACCGGCGTCACCTCGCCGACGTAGGACCGCACGGTGTGGCTGACCCGCTGGTGGCCCTCGCGGGCGCTGAGCGCCCCCTCGTAGACCGCCTTCTCGATCCGGTCGAGCTCGGCGAGGTGGACCGGCCGTGGGTCCGGCCGGGGCGCCGGCGGCGTCCACGCGACGGCGGGGGGAGGCGTACGCCGGCGGCCCCACCAGGTGACCGCGACGTAGTAGACCGCGACCACCAGCAGTCCGGCCAGGGCGAGCCAGAGCCACAGGTCGGAGTGGCTGATCGGGCCGTGGAACTCGGTGGGCAGGTCGTCAGTGTCGGGCATGACGGTGCCTCTCCAGGAGTCGGAAGACGGCGCCGAGGGCGCTCCGCTCGTCGCGGACGCGCTCGTAGGCGATGGCGAGCCCGTCGAGCACCTCACGCATCCGCGCGTCCTCGGCGGCCGCCAGGGCGGCGTACTCCTCGGCCAGGCGGCGGTCGTGCAGCCAGTCGGGCAACCGCGCCCCCGAGGCGACCTCGACGGTGCTCGAACGCCCGGCGTCGGTCGTCGGGTCGAGGTCGTCGAGGGTCACGAACAGCACCTCGTGCTGGACCGCCAGCCGCCGCAGCGCCGCGTCGAGACCCTCGGAGACGGTGTGCTCATCGCTGACGACCACGAGGATGGCGCGGCGCCGGACGGTCCTCGCCACGTAGCGGAGCAGGGCGAGGAGGTCGGACGCCGGCGCCGTCGGCGTGATGGCGTCGTGGATCGCGGCCAGTCCCTGCTCGAGCGCGACCTCGGTGTCGGCCGAGGGGCGGAGGTGCTGCTGCTGCCCGTCGCCGTGGACCACGGCCACCTTGTCACCGTGGCGGACGGCGAGCCAGCCGACGACGCCGGCGACGAAGACCGCGAGGTCCCGCTTGCTCGCGGCGGTGGTGAGCTGGGCGCTCATCGACCGTCCGGTCGAGACCGCCACCACGACGAGGTGCTGGCGCGTGGCGGTGAACCGCTTGACCAGCAGCTGGCGCGTGCGGGCGGTCGCCTTCCAGTCGATGTCCTTGACGTCGTCGCCGCGGACATACTCCCGCAGGTCGTGGAAGTCCATGCTCCGCCCGAGCTGCACGGAGGCGTACTCGCCCTCCAGCAGCCCCACCACCTTGCGGTGGGCGTGCAGCGCGACCCGCGCCTTGATCCGCGGCAGGTACGTCGTCATGGCCGGTGCCTCACGGTCGTGGTCCGCCGCTCACGGGCTCGGGACGGCCCGGACGACGGCGTCGACGAGGGTCTCGGGGGCGACCCGCTCGGCGAGGGCCTCGAAGCTGAGGTGGAGCCGGTGGCGCAGGACGCTGTGGCGCAGGTCGCGGACGTCGTCGGGGGTGACGTAGCTGCGGCCCTGCAGCAGCGCGACCGCGCGGGCGGCCTGGAAGAAGGCGATGCTCGCGCGCGGGCTGGCGCCGATCTCGACGTACGCCGCCGCCTGCGGGCCCAGCAGCCCCCCGACGTTGCGGGTGGCGGCGACGAGGCTGACGATGTAGCGCTTGATCGCGGGATCGACGTAGACCCGCTTCGCCAGCTCCTGCAGCTCGACGATGTCGTCGGGGGAGGCGACCGGGGCGGTGTCCTCGTGGTCAGGTCCGAGGGTGCCGGACTCGATCCGGTCGAGGACGACCAGCTCGTCGGCCTCGCTCGGATAGGTGACCACCTCCTTGAGCAGGAAGCGGTCCATCTGGGCGTGGGGGAGGACGTAGGTGCCCTCCTCCTCGATCGGGTTCTGGGTGGCGAGCACCATGAACGGCCGGGGGAGCGGGTGGACGACACCCGCGATCGAGGTCTGCCGCTCCTGCATCGCCTCGAGCGTCGCCGACTGCGTCTTCGCGCTGGAGCGGTTGATCTCGTCGAGGAGGACGAAGTTGGCGTGCACGGGACCGAGTTGAGTCTCGAACTCGTGGTTGCGCGGGTCGTAGACCTGGGTGCCGATGATGTCGCTCGGCAGCAGGTCGGGGGTGCACTGGATCCGGCTGAAGCGGGCGGCGACGGTCTGGGACAACGTCGAGGCGGCCAGCGTCTTCGCCAGTCCCGGCACGCTCTCGAGCAGGACGTGCCCCTCGGAGAGGAGCGCGACCAGCAGTGCGCTGCGCAGCCGCTCCTGACCGACGACCCGCTCGCTGAAGGCGGTGGTGATCCGGCCCAGGGTCTCGGCGGCCCGCGCGAGCTCGGTCTGGGACGGCGGCGGTGCGGCGGTGGCGGCGGTCGCAGTCATTCGGGGCCTCTCAGAGGTGATCGCAGGACACCGTCGATCTTCCCCCTTCGAGCCAACGGAAACGTCAGGCGACCAGAATGGTCTCCTGGCTCGCGTCCGGCTGCGGCCGCTGGCCGTTGACCTCGGGCGTGAGCTGCGGCTCCAGTCGAGTCACCGAGACGGCGCCGACCAGCAGACAGCCGGCGGTCAGCAGCGCGACGTACACCCATCCGAGATGGGCGCCCACCAGCGCCCCGGCGATCGGCGGCGCGATGATCGCCGGGAGCTGGAAGCAGGCCGCGTTGAGCGCGTTGAACCGTCCGCGCAGGTGGTCGTCGGCCAGCTCGTTGACGATCGCCGGAACGGTGGGCTGCAGCAGCGTCTCGCCGAGCCCGAAAACGGTGGCGCAGGCGACGACGAGCAGCGTCGCGGCGATCGTGCCGGGCACCATCCCGGAGAGGCCGAGCAGGAGCCACGAGACGGCCCAGACCAGGCCCATGACGGCGACGACACGCGTACGACGACGCCCCTCGATCCGCTGCATGACGACGAGCTGGAGCAGCACGATGATCGCCGTGTTGCCGGCGAACGCGAACCCGAGCGCGCGGGTCGACACCTGGCTGATCGAGGTCGCGAAGGCGGTCATGCCCGCGTTGAGCTGGGAGTAGCCGACGAACGACGACACGAAGGTCAGGAGCAGTAGGGTCGGGACGGCCGGCTTGGTCAGCACCTCGCGGTAGCCGGCCTTCGGCACGTCCCGGGAGCGCTCCGGTCGCCCGGCGACGTGACGCAGCGGCCCGAGCAGCAGCACGAGACCGGGCAGGTAGCTCGCCGCGTCGCCGAGGTAGACGAGCTGGAACGTCCAGGCGTGGTGCACGTCGACGAGGACCCCGCCCACCAGGCCACCGAGGCCGATGCCGAGGTTGAGGAGCGTGAAGTTCACGCCGAAGTAGCGCTGCCGCATCCCGGGCGGGATGACCGAGGCGATCAGCGTCTGTGCGGCCGGGAAGCTGGTCCCGAAGGCGAGGCCGTTGAGCACGAGCGCGATCGCCGCGACCGGCACGGTGGTCGCGAACGCGAGCACGACGTCGCTGGCGAGCATCGTCGTCAGCGTGGCCGCGAGCATCCGGCGCGCGCCGATCCGGTCGATGAGCGCGCCACCGGGACCGACGACGAGGAAACCGACCAGCGGAGGGAGGCCGAGCAGCAGACCGGCCGTGGAGAGCGAGAACGCCCGGACGTCGTGGAGATAGACCACCGCGAACGGGAGCACCAGGCCGCTGCCGAGGAACTCGAGGACCACGATCGAGAGGAGCATGCGCCCCTCGCGGGGGAGGTCGCTCCAGAAGGAGAGCAGGGAGGGGCGAGCGGGCGCGGGCGGCGTGGACATCGTCCGCAATTCTTCCGGCGATCGGCGTCGCTGGCGAATCAATAAATCGCTCAGAAGACGTTGAGGGGGCGGAACTGCACCGAGATCCGCGGCCCCGCGCCAGCGACCTTGGGCACGGCGTGCTCCCAGGTCCGCTGACAGCTCCCGCCCATCACGAGCAGGTCGCCGTGGCCCATCTCGATCGAGAGCGAGTGCCTGCCGTCGCCCGGCGCCCCGCTGCGCGGCCGGAGCACGAGCCGACGCGGGTCGCCGACCGAGACGATCGCGACCATCGTGTCGCTCATCCGGCCGCGGCCGATCCGGTCGCCGTGCCAGGCGACCGAGTCGCGGCCGTCGCGGTAGTAGCAGCAGCCCGCGCTGACGAACGGCTCACCCAACTCGTCGGCGTAGTGGGCGCTCAGCGCCTCGCGTGCCGTGGCGAGCGTGGGATGCGGCAACGCCTCGCCGGGGAAGTAGGTGTGCACTAGGCGGGGGACGTCGACCATGCGGTCGTACATCTGGCGTCGCTCGGCCCGCCACGGCACGTCGCGCACCAGCGCGTCGAAGACGTCGTCGGGGTCGGGCAGCCACGCGCGGCGGACGTCGACCCAGGCGCCGCGGGTCAGCGGCGTACGCGTGAATCCGTCGTCGCCGAGCGGCTCCTCGGCGGCCGGTGCGAAGAGCGTGGCCTGGAAGTCCATGCCGTCACTGTAACCCCTTGGATCGAATAGGTGTTCGAAGTTCTCCATTCGCCGGACGCGGGCGGGATTTCGGACCTACTGTGTGCGCCATGGAGCAGGCGGTAGCGGCTCAGGGGCGATCACTGAAGCACGTGCAGGTCAGAGAGTACGTTCGCGCGCTCGTCGCGGGTGACTCCCCGGGCACCCCGGCGCCGTCGGAGCGCGAGCTCGTCACCCGCTTCGGCGTCGCGCGCATGACCGTGCGCCAGGCGATGGACGCGCTCGTGGTCGAGGGACTCCTGGAGCGCATCCCCGGGCGCGGCACCTTCGTCGCGCGCCCGCGCCGTTCGCCCAGCACCGTCGTCGGCCTCACCGAGGAGATGGCCCGCCGCGGCGTCACCGTCGAGTCACAGACGCTGCTCGCCCGCCGCGAGCACGCAGGGCCGGGCGTCGCTCGAGCCCTCGGGCTCCATGAGGGCGACAGCGTCGTCCACTGGCGACGGCTACGCCGCGCCGAGACCGAGCCGTTCTGCGTCGAGGACGTCTACCTCGAGGAGGGGCTCCTGCCCGGGCTCCTCGACGGCCTGCTGCCCAGCAGCCTCTATGCCCAGCTGGCCCACCAGGGTCTGCGCCCGACCTGGGTCGAGGACGCGGTCACCGCCGACGTCGCCGCGGGTGAGGAGGCCGGCATGCTCGGGCTCAGCCACGGTGCTCCCGTCCTGCGCCGTCAGCGGCGCGCGCTCGCCTGCGACCGCGTCGTCGAGGTCTCCCGGTCGGTCTTCCGCGCCGACCGCTACACGCTCCGGCTCCAGCTCGGCCGGGCCGGCTGAGCGCACGGCGGCAGGCTCAGAGCGCGCCCAGGGGAGCGACCACCACGCCGCTGTCCTCGCAGACCCACACCGGGTCGGGACCGCCGAGGTCCGGCGAGATGCTCAGCGAGTGGAGCGGCGCGTCCGAGGGACACGTCGTGCAGATCGGCCACCGCTGCGGGCCGCCGTTCAACGCACCGTCGAAGAGCGCGTCCTGCACGTCCTGGGCGACCAGGCCGGCGACGTACACCAGACCCTCGGGCCACTGCTCGGCCCACCAGCCACGCTCCGACATCGCCTCCTCGAGGATCGACACGGTGCCCGGGGTGGCGAGGGCGCGGGACTCGAGGTCGCGCAGCACCTTCGCGCGCGCGTCGAACAGAGCAGTGGTGTCCATCGCCTCCATGGTGGCGTACCCGTCCAACCGGGTGCGGTATTGATGGAGGGTGACCGTCCTCATCGACCCGCCCAACGCCGCCGGCCACGGACGGCTGTGGTCCCACCTCGCGAGCGACGCGTCGTACGACGAGCTGCACGCCTTCGCGCGGAGCGTCGGCATCCCTGAGCGGCGGTTCGACCGGGACCACTACGACATTCCCGCTGAGGCGTACGACGCCATGGTGGCCGCCGGGGCCACGCCGGTGCCGAGCCGGGAGCTGGTCGCACGGCTCGTCGCCGGTGGCCTGCGCCGGCGCAAGAGCGAGCTCAGGCGGCGCTGACGGCCGGCTCGTCGCCGGTGGGCTCGGTCGGCTCGGTCGTCGCGGTCAGCCGACCGCCTGGGCGGCCAGCGCCGGCTCCAGCGCGGTCAGCTCTCGCTCGAGGTTGGCCCGCGCCTGGGTCTCCCAGCGCTCGCGCGCGTAGGAGGTGTGGAAGAGGCTCTCCTTGGCGAGCAGCCCGCGCAGGACCTGGGCGCGCCCGGCGGTGAACTGGTCGTTCGGCAGATGGGCGTACTCGACTCGGACCGCGGCGGCGTACTCGTCGTACCGCTCCCGGTCCGCGGCCAGGATCGCCAGGTCGGCGTCGGAGAGCACGCAGCCCTCCGTGTCGGTGTCGGCCGGGTCGTGGAACTCGGTCAGCCGGACGAGCCGGGCGACCTCCTGGACCAGCGTGGGGGAGGCGTACGCCGGCAGCGCGTCCTCCGCCCAGGCCGCCGAGCGCTCCTCCGCGTCACGCTCGCCGTCGTAGACCGCGTCGTGGAACCACGCGGCGAGCTCGACGGCCGCCCGGTCGAAGGTCACCCCGGCGTGGGCGAGCTCGTCGATCCGGGCGAGCACCTCCGCGAGATGGCGCGTGTCGTGGTAGTGCCTGCTGGGGTCGGCGTACGCCGCCAGCAGGTCGTCCTTCAGAGCCGCTGCCTCAGGCAGCGGCCAATCTTGAGGCAGCTCCATGCCGCGCAACGATAGCCCCGCAGATCCCGGCCGACGACCCTTGCTCCGAACTCGGGACGATCTCAGGCCGTGTAGGAGCGCAGCCACATGGTGTGCGGCGACGCGCCCAGCTTCTCGAGGGTCTCCGGCGCCACCGGCGTGGTGACGTCGGTGACGACGTAGCCGCGTTCACCGTGGGTGGCGAGGTACTGCCCCGACACGTTGACGCCCTCGCTCGCCAGGAGGTTGTTGACCTCCGCGAGCACGCCGGGCACGTTGACGTGGAGGAAGCCGATCCGGGCGCCCTCGCTCAGCGGCGGCGGCTGCACGGCGGGGAGGTTGACCGACAGTGCGGTCGAGCCCTCGAGGACGAAGTTCTTCAGCTTCGTGGAGACGAAGTAGCCGATCTCCTCCTGCGCCTCCTGCGTCGAGCCGCCGACGTGGGGGGTCAGGATGACGTTGTCGAGGCCGCGCAGCGGGGACTCGAACGACTCACCCTGGGCCTTCGGCTCGATCGGGAAGACGTCGAGCGCGGCGCCGGCGATGTGGCCCGACAGGATGTGCTCGCGGAGCGCCTCCGTGTCGACGACCATGCCGCGCGAGGCGTTGATGAAGAGGCTGCGCGGCTTCATCTTGGCGAACTGCTCCTCGCCGAAGATGCCGGCGTTGCCGGGGCGGCCGTCGACGTGCAGCGAGACGACGTCGGCCTCGGCGAGCAGCGCGTCCAGGCTTGCCATCCGGCGGGCGTTGCCGTGCCGGAGCCGGTCGGCGATGTCGTAGAAGATGACGTTGAGGCCCATCGCCTCGGCGAGGTTCGACAGCTGGGTGCCGATGTTGCCGTAGCCGACGATGCCGAGCGTGCGACCCCGGACCTCGTGGCTGCCCTTGGCCGACTTGTCCCAGATGCCGTCGTGCATCCGCAGGTTCTTCTCCGCCAGACGGCGGGCCAGCACGATGATCTCGGCGATGACGAGCTCGACGACGCTGCGGGTGTTGGAGTAGGGCGCGTTGAAGACGACCACACCGTGCTCGGCCGCCGAGGTCAGGTCGACCTGGTTGGTGCCGATGCAGAAGCAGCCGATCGCCTTGAGGTCGGTCGCCGCGTCGAGCACCCGCGAGGTGATGTGGGTGTTGGAGCGGATGCCGAGCATGGTCACGCCCGGCAGCTTCGCGACGAGCTCGTCCTCGGACAGGGAGTGGCTGAGGAGCTCGACCTCGAAGCCGGCCTTCTCGAGGTTCTCCACAGCGACGGGATGGATGTTCTCCAGGAGCAGCACCTTCACGTCACAAGGGTAGGCGCGATGCGCGGCTCCCGGAGAATCCGACCGAGGGGTGGGACGTCCCTACTTCAATCGCCCTTCACGTTGACGATCTGACGGAGCGTGTGCCGGACCTCGACGAGGTCCTTGGCGTCGGCCATGACCCGGTCGATGTCCTTGTACGCCGCCGGGATCTCGTCGATGAACGCGTCGGTGTCGCGATACTCGATGCCTACCATCGCCCGGCGCAGGTCGTCCTGGGTGAACTGCCGGCGCGCCGCGGACCGGGAGAACTCCCGGCCCGCGCCGTGCGGTGCCGAGTTGAGGGCCAGCGGGTTGCCGAGCCCGCTGACGACGTACGACGCCGTCCCCATGCTCCCCGGGATGAGGCCCGCGCGCCCCCGCTCGGCGTTGATCGCGCCCTTCCGGGAAAGCCACACCGTCCTGCCGAAGTGCCGCTCCTGCTCGGTGTAGTTGTGGTGGCAGTTGATCTCCTCGCAGCGCACGAGCTCGTCGGCCGAGCTCAGCCCGACCCACTCGGCGAACTGCCGCACGACACGGTCCATCATCTCCTCGCGGTTGAGCAGCGCGTAGTGCTGCGCCCACCGCATCTCGCGGATGTAGGCGTCGAACGCGTCGGTGTCCTCGACGAGGTAGGCGAGGTCGCGGTGCGGAAGCGCGACGTGCCACTTCCGGCAGAGCTCGGACGCCACCTTGATGTGGTGCTGTGCGATCTTGTTGCCCACACCGCGCGATCCGGAGTGGAGGAAGAGCCACACCCGGTCGAGCTCGTCGACCGTCACCTCGATGAAGTGGTTCCCGCTGCCGAGGGTGCCGAGCTGGAGGTCCCAGCGCTTGGCGTAGCGGCCCGGCTCGAAGCCGGCCCGCTCCGCCTCGGCGGTGAGCTGCGCGAGCCGCTGCTCGGTGTGGGCGCGGCTGACCTTGCGGTTGGCAGCGCCGGCGCTCAGCGGGACGGCCCGCTCGATCGCCTCGCGCAGCGGCCGCCGATCGCCGGGCAGCTGGTCGCGGGTGAACGGCGTCCGCACGGCGATCATCCCGCAGCCGATGTCGACGCCGACCGCGGCGGGCATGATCGCGCCGAGGGTCGGGATGACCGATCCCACCGTCGCGCCCAGGCCCAGGTGGGCGTCGGGCATCAGCGCGAGGTGCGGGTGGATGAACGGCATCGTCGACGTCGTCAGCGCCTGCTCGCGCGTGCTGTCCTCGAGGATCGAAGCCCAGCTCATGAGCTTCGCAGTGATCTTCTCCATCGATGGTTCCTGACTCGTGGCCCTTCTCGTGATCGACTCTGGGTACCCGCCGGGCGGCGGGCCGATCGGCGAGGCTAGGGGCGCCGAAACCGGTTGCACCACGGATATCCGGTGTGCCCTGCGCGACGTGACCTAGGTTGGTGGCATGGCCGAGCCGCGCACACGCACCCAGCGCATCGGGCTCGGCCCGACTCGGGACGTCCTCATGCTCGACGGCCGCGCCACACTCACCCCGGCCGCCGCGATGACCGATGACGAGCTCGCCGCCTACCTCGACAAGTGCGGCGGGTCCGACCCGCGCACGTGGGCAGACACCGTCCTCCGCGTCCGCCTCGACCGGGCGCAGGCGTGGCGCGAGGAGAACGAGTTGCGCGGCCGGGTGCTCATGCGCGACGGTCGCTGGCTCGAGGACGACTGAGCCTCGGCGTACGGGCTGGGTCAGGCTGCGCCACGGCGCCCGTGGGCGGCGCGGAGCAGCGCGGCCTCCTGCGCCGAGACGGTGTGTGTCCCGGTGGCGTCGACGAGGCGGACCAGGCCGTGTGGTGTGGTCCAGAGGTATCGCCCCAGGCCGAGCTGCTCGACCCGGTAGGCGAGGTGGGTCTTCGCTCGATGCGAGCCGCGCGTGAGTGGCGCGACGTTGAGGTCGCTGGTCTGGCCCGGTGGGCCACCGGGATCGTAGGGGACCGGGTGGTCGTGGTCGACCCGACGCCCGACGGCGGTGGCGTGCGGGAAGACGTCGGAGGCTGCGAGGCGCAGGCGCGTGCGCTCCTTGAGGTGTTCGGGGTGCTCGTAGGAGTTGACCGACCGGATCTCTGCGAGGTCGATCACGGGGGCGAGCTCGATGTCGGTGTGGCCGACCAGCCGCGCGAGGTGGGACGCGAGCATCGGGCCGAGCCCCTCGACCCGGGCCACCCCGTCGCCGGAGAGCAGCGTCGACTCGTGGAGATGGACGTAGACCCTGGCTCGGGGTCGCGGTCGCGCCGGGGCGTCGTCGGCTCCGAGCGCGCCGAGGAGATCGAGGAGGGCGGCTGGCCGCGCCAACCAGCCGAACGCGGCCGCGCGCAGCTCGTCCCGGGTGGCGTCGTCCGCCAGCTCCGGATGGTGCTCGGCCCTGACCTCCGGGGTGCGGGCGAGCACGTCGGCCGTGCGGTCGACGAGCTCGTCGACCCAGTAGGCGGTCTCCGGGCTCACCTTCGCGTAGACGCTCCGAGTGGCCAGGACCTCGCCGCTGGCGTCCGGCCCGTCGGCTCGCGGCCGCCCGATCCACACGCCCCGCTCGCGCGCCTTCTCGGCCAGCTGCGCGGCGTGGAGCACCGTGTCGGCCTCGATGACCTTCGCCTCCGCGATCGCCAGCAGGCGAGACGGGGACTCGTGGCGAGCGTCCGAGACGGCCTGGTCGACGACGCCGACGACAGCCTTCGAGAGCCGGCGCGACCTCGCCGCGACCTTGCGAGCGACCCACGGCTCGATCTCCAGCGCGCGCACCGCGGCCCAGAGCAGGGGAAGACGGTGCCGCAGGTCGAGTGCGTCGGCCAGGGCGGCGCGGGTCGCCGCGGTCGTCGTCGCCCGTGCGATCGCAAGCTCGGGCACGGCCAGCTCGCGCACCGCCGGAGTCCCGTCGCCGCCGAGCTGCAGCAGCCGGTCGCCACCGGGCGCGGACGTGGGCGGCTCCTCGCCGTGGCGGTCGGCCCAGGCGAGCCCGACCAGAAGGTCCTCCACCACCGGCGCACGCCGCTCGCGCACGAGCTCCTCGGCGCGCCGCAGGAGCGCGTCGGGGGAGTCGCTGACGTCGATCGGCATGCCTCCAGTCTACGCCCGATCGCAGCATAAGGGAACACTTGTTCGGACTCTGTGGACAACCCGGCCGCCGTCCGGGGATCGTCGGCGGGGTCGCACGCTGGTCGTCCGGCACCACGAGAGGGGCCAGCATGGCCACAACCGACATTCCCCTGATGACCGTGGCGCTTCCGTGGGACCGGTGCCACGATCGGTCCCATGGCGTACGACGGCATCCTGGCCACCCGGATCCGGGACGCCGTCGGGCGCGCTGCCGTCGAGGCCGGCCACGAGCCGCGCGAGATCGCGATGTTCGGTGGGCTCTGCTGGACGGTCAACACCCACATGGCCGTCGGGATCATCCGCGACGAGCTGATGGTGTCGGTCGGGCAGGACGGCGTCGACGCCGCTCTCGTGCGGGGCGCCCTCCGGGGCATGATGGGCGAGCGGCCGATGGCGGGCACGGTGCTCGTCGACGCCGCCGACGTGCCGGACGAGGCGCACCTGGCCGCGTGGGTCGGCCCGGCCGTTGCCCGTGCTGTCTCGAAGCCGCCGAAGCCGTCGACGAGGCGCTAGCTGACCTTCAGCACGTCCACGCGAACGGCTCGGCGCTGACCTCTCGGGTCGGCACGATCATGCGAACAGGTCCCACCGCGTCAGGCCTGCGGGTCCTCCAACGACCCGAGCGACTCGGCGTCGACGATGCGGTAGGCGTACCCCTGCTCGGCGAGGAAGCGCTGCCGGTTCTGGGCAAACTCGGCGTCCACGGTGTCACGGGAGACGATCGTGTAGAAGTGCGCGGTCTTGCCGTCGCGCCCGGGTCGCAGGAGACGCCCGAGCCGCTGCGCCTCCTCCTGGCGGGAGCCGTAGGAGCCGGAGACCTGGATGGCGACCTCGGCGGACGGCAGGTCGATGGAGAAGTTCGCGACCTTGGAGACGACCAGCAGCTTCTCCTCGCCGGCGCGGAAGGCGTCGAAGAGCCGCTGTCGCTCGTTGACCGGTGTCTTGCCCTCGATGACGGGCGCGTCCAGGGCCGCGGCGATCTCGTCGAGCTGCTCGAGGTACTGCCCGATGACGAGCGTCGGCTTCCCCTCGTGGTTGGCGACGATGTCACGCACGACGTCGATCTTGTGGTGGGTACACGACGCGAGCCGGTAGCGCTCCTCGGGCTCGGCCGTCGCATAGACGAGCCGCTCGTCGTTCGGCAGCGTCACCCGGACCTCGACGCAGTCGGCCGGGGCGATCCAGCCCTGCGACTCGATGTCCTTCCACGGGGCGTCGTACCGCTTCGGGCCGATCAAGGAGAAGACGTCGCCCTCGCGGCCGTCCTCACGCACCAGGGTCGCCGTGAGTCCGATCCGACGGCGGGCCTGGAGGTCGGCGGTCATCCGGAAGATCGGCGCGGGCAGCAGGTGGACCTCGTCGTACACGATGAGCCCCCAGTCGCGGGCGTCGAGGAGCTCGAGGTGGGGGTAGACGCCCTTCCGCTTGGTCGTGAGGACCTGGTACGTCGCGATCGTGACCGGCCGGATCTCCTTGACCGATCCGGAGTACTCGCCGATCTCGTCGGGGGTCAGCGACGTCCGGCGGACGAGCTCGTCCTTCCACTGCCGTGCGGAGACGGTGTTGGTGACGAGGATGAGGGTGGTCGCCTTGGCGTGCGCCATGGCGGCGGCGCCGACGAGCGTCTTGCCGGCCCCGCATGGGAGTACGACGACCCCCGACCCGCCGTGCCAGAACGACTCGGCCGCCTCCTGCTGATAGGGCCGCAGCTCCCAGCCGTCCGGGGTCAGCTCGATCTCGTGCGCCTCGCCGTCGACGTACCCGGCGTAGTCCTCGGCCGGCCAGCCCAGCTTGAGCAGCGCCTGCTTGAGGTTGCCGCGTTCGGAGCCGTGCACGACGACGGCGCCCTCCGAGCCGGGCACGGCGTCGTCGATGCGCGCGCCGAGCATCCCGGCGACCTTCTTGCTGCGGACGACCTCCTCGAGGACGGCCCGGTCGGAGGAGACCAGCAGCAGCCCGTGGACGCCCTCCAGATGCGGGGGAGCCTTCTCGAGGCGGAGCCGACCGTAGCGGGCCATCGTCTCGGCGACGTCGACGAGCAGGGCGTGGGGGACCGGGTAGCGCGAGTACTCCAGCAGCGTGTCGACGACCTGCTCGGCGTCGTGGCCGGCAGCGCGCGCGTTCCACAGACCGAGCGGGGTCAGCCGGTAGGTGTGGATGTGTTCCGGCGACCGCTCGAGCTCCGCGAACGGCGCGATCGCCTTCCGCGCGTCCTGCGCGCGGGGGTGGTCGACCTCCAGCAGCAGCGTCTTGTCCGACTGGACGATGAGGGGGCCGTCGTTCACAGCGGTCAAGCGTACGAGGGCGGGCCCAGGTTGTGAGTGTCAGCGCGGACCGGGGGCCGCGCTGACACTCACAACGCGCGCACCGACCGGATGCGTGGGACCGAGAAGGTGAGTACGCCGTCGGCGGCCCGGTCCCGGGCGGTGAGCTGTCCACCCTCCACCGACAGCGGCTCGACGACGCGGTCGGTCGGCACGCCGCGCGAGTCGAGGTAGGTGATCGTGACGCTCCGGCCCGCGTCGACGGCCTCGCGCAGCACCGCGAGCGAGCTGCCGGGGGTGACGGCCGGGGCGGTGGCCGGGCGCTCGGCGTGGGCCCGGTCGCCGGCCCGGATCGAGGAGACCACCGCGGCCACCCGTGCCGTCTCGCGGGCCTCCGCCGCCCCGGCCGGACGCCGGTCGCGGTCCCGCGGGGTCCGCGCGCGCCGCGCGTCGGGGCGGGCGACGTGGACGGCGCCGTGCTCGTCCTCGACGACGGGCGAGGCGCCGAGCTCGCGCAGCCGGGGGAGGAGGACGTCGATCGGGAGGGTGCTGACCAGCACCGTCGGCGCGAGTCGGCGCAGTCCGAGGCTCTCCGACGCGGGGTGCGCGAGCAGCTCGGCGAGGGTGGTCTCGTCGTCCCCGCGCAGATAGGCCGCGGCGTACCCCACGCGCACGGAGCCGAAGGTCCGGGCGGTGTCGTCGACGAGATAGCTGAGCGGCTGGGGAACCGGCGTCCGCGACACCGTGGCGAGGAACGCGTGCAGCTCGGTCGCGGTGAAGCCGCGGTCGAGGGCGCGGCGTACGGACGCCTTCGTGAAGCGGTAGACCGTCGCACCGCCGCGCGACTCCACGTCGGCGACGAGCTGCAGCTGCCGGGCCAGGTGCGACTCGAGGGGGCCCGGGGCGACCGCCGTCAGGTCCGCCTGGAGCAGCACGTGGTCGACGGGCTCGGGCAGCAGGGCGGCGAGCGTCGGGGTCGGATCCTCGCCGGCGAGCAGAGGCCGGGCGTACGACGCGAGCCCGCCGAGACCGGTGACCCCGAGCGCCTCGGCCTCGGTGAGTGTCCAGGCCACCTGCTGGGCGCGCGTGCGGGGCCGGCGCGGCCGCTCCCAGCCGAGCCGGGCGACGACGGCGGGGCCACCCGTGCCGGCCGCTAGCACCTCGCCCTCGGGGATGGCGGCGAGGACGTCGAGCGTCATCCGGCGCGTCTCCGCCATGAAGGCGTCGGCCAGCTCAGGGACGAGCGCGTTCCAGGCCTTGCCGCTGGTGTCACGCTGCCCGACGAGCCCCGGCATGCGGGGTGAGGCGAGCCAAGCGCGGACGAGCGTCACCCACCGCGTCGCCGGCGATTGTTCGACCCAGGTGTCGACGAGGTCGGTCGGGAGCCACGCCGGGTTGCCGTCGGCGTCGGCCGCGGTCGTGACGAGGCCGGCCGCGGAGGCCACCTCGACGAGCAGTGCCGCGGTCGGCTCGTCGACGTGCAGCCGCAGGGCGGTCGCCTTGAGGTCGCGTACGCCGAGACCGCCACTGCGCAGGGCGGCCGGCGGTGTCGCGCCCCAGCCGTCGAGGAGCAGCTCGATCCGGCGTACCACCTCGAACGCGGCGCCGGCGGCGGCGCGGTCGACGAGCGACGCGGCCCGTGCGGTGGTGGGGACCTCGGGTCGAACGTCGACCCGGGTGGTGGTCGTGCGGCCGCCGCGGAGGGCGATCCCGACCTCGCCCGGCAGGAAGACGGCCCCGGAGCTGCGGGGCACGAGGAGCCGCCGCGAGATCAGCTCTTCGGCGGGCGTCGTGGCCTGGTCGGGTGTGATCGTCGTCCGCGCCGAGCCGGTGGTGGCCTCGCCGCCCTGCTCGGCCACGTGGTCGAGGAGGGCGCGGGCCGCGGGGGAGAGCTCCGCGAGCCGGGCCTCGATCTCCGCGGCCGAGAGCGGCTCGGCGGAGCGCGGCTGGAGCCCGCTCGTGCCGGGACCGCCGCGCATCGCGTCGCCGACACCGGTCAGCGCCCGCAGCCCGCCGACGGAGCGCCAGGCCAGCGCCAGGTCCTCCAGACGGGCGACCGCCGCCCGCACCGCGCTCGCGTCGGCGCTCACGATGGAAGACAATTCCTCGACGGTGGTTTGGCCCGCCACGACGAGGGCATCAAGCACCGAGAGCTCGCACCGGTCCAGCTGGTCGAGCGCACGCACCAGCGAAGATCGGGTCGCCGCTCGGGCAGCGAGCTGGCCGGAGTCATGAGGGGCAGGAGTGGCGAGATCAGGACGGGCCAGCAGCAGCAGGGACAGACGGGCGTCCGACCAGGCGCGCACCTGGTCGGCGAGGGATCGGAAGCCGCTGGTCATCGTTTCAACGCTAGCGTTCCTCCACCACGCCGAGGGGAGTCGCCGGTGAAGAAGCTGGTCGTCCACCACGGCGCTGCCACGGATGTGGGCCTCGTCCGGCAGATCAACGAGGACTCCCACCTGGCAGCGCCGCCCGTCTTCGTCGTGGCCGACGGGATGGGCGGCCACGACGGGGGAGACATCGCGAGCGAGATCGTCGTCCAGGAGCTCGCCAGGCTCGCCGACCACAAGTTCGACCCCGAGGCGGGGCAGGTCGCCATCACCGAGGCACTCGGCCTCGCCCAGCGGCGCATCACGGCCTACGTCGTCGACCAGCAGGCGCGCGGCGCCCATGACTTCTCCTCGGGCACGACCTGCGTCGCCGCGCTCCTCGTCGAGGGGTCGGCCGGCCCGCAGTGGCTGCTCGCCAACGTCGGCGACTCCCGCATCTACCGCTTCTACGACGGCGAGCTCGCCCAGGTCAGCGTCGACCACAGCCTGGTGCAGGAGTTGGTCGACGCCGGCAACCTCACGCCCGAGGAGGCCGCGCACCATCCCGACCGCAACGTCATCACCCGGGCCCTCGGCGGCCTGGCGCCGGCGGTCCCGGACTTCTTCCACGCCATGCTGCCTCCGGGCGCCCGCCTGCTGTTGTGCTCCGACGGCGTGAGCGGGATGATCGACGACCCGGCCATCGCCGGGATCCTCGCCGAGTCGACCGATGCCCGCGACACCGCGGAGCGCCTCGTCGCGGCCGCCGTCGCGGCCGGCGGGCGTGACAACGCGACGGCCGTCGTCGTCGATGTGGTGGGATTGACCGACGAGAACCCCTACGACTCCGCGCAACAGCGCGCGAGTCTGGAGCAGAAGCTGGGAGTCCTGCCGTGAGTGAAGCCGCTGGTACGTCCTACACCCCGGGCAGCTGGTTCGGGATCGTCGGCGACAACGCCACCGTCCTCCTGCCACCGTCCGAGAAGGCCCGCGCCGGGTCGTTGTGGGCGCTGGTCGACGACGGGGGCGGCTTCGACGAGGTGCTCGACGCCTTGGTCTCCTCGGGCCTGCGCACGCTGCCGGGGTTCGTCCTCGTCGCCAAGCAGGACGACGTCACCCGCGTCGTCGTCCGCGGCTCCGCCGTCGCGACGTTCACGACCACCGACGGTGAGACCGTCGTCGACGGCTCCGACGCCGCGACGTGGGCCGAGCGGTCGTTGACCGAGGTCTCCGCGATGAGCATCGACCTCGGCGAGGAGCCCAGCGGCCCCTCGCACGTCCTCACCGGCGGCCTCGTCCGCGTCTCGGGTCTGCAGATGCCGCCGCCCGCGCCGGCCGCTCCCGCCCCCGCGCCGGCCGCTCCCGCCCCCGCTCCGGTCGCTGCGCCGCCCACGGCCCCGCCGCCGGCCCCCGCGGCCGAGAGCTCGGCCGGCTTCGCGGCGCCCGCGCTCAGCGTCGTACCCCCGATCCCGGACGCGCCCACCGCCGCCGAGCCGTCGGAGCCGTCTGAGCCGTCTGAGCCGTCTGAGCCGTCGGGGCCCTCGGCGCCCGCCCCTGCCGCGCCCACCTTCCCGCCGGGCAGCGACCCGCTGACCGACCCGTTGACAGACTCGTTCAGCGCCCTGCTTCCGTACGCCGACGCCGCGCCCGCCGAGGGAGCCGCCGACGACACCTCCGACGAGCCCGCCGACGAGCCCGCCGACGAGCCCAGCGACGACGAGCCCGCCGACGAGCCCAGAGACGACGAGCCCGAGCACGGCGATGCCGAGAGGGCAGCCGAGGCGACGGGCCTGGGCGCCGACGACGAGACCGGTGACCAGCCGGTGACCCCCGACGTGGCCGACGAGATCGGCGCGGCGCCGGCGGACGGTGGGTTCGATGCGCACGTCGGCTCGGCGCCGGGCTTCCCGCCGCCTCCGCCGGGTTTCCCGCCGCCGCCCGCGCCGCCCGCGGCTCCGTCCTTCCCGGCGCCGTCCACCCCGCCGCCGCCTCCGGCGTGGGGTACGCCGCCGGAGCAGCCCGCCGAGCCGGCTGGTCCCACCGACGACCACGACGGCCTGACGCGCGCCGGTGCGCCCGCGGCGGCTGACTTCTCCCGTCCGGCCGCCGGCATCCCGGGTCAGCCCGAGGCGCCGAAGGTCACCGCCTACCCGGTCGCCCGCCTGGAGTTCTCGAGCGGCGACCGTGTGGACGTCGACCGTGCGGTCCTCATCGGCCGCGCGCCCGAGGCCGGCCGGCTCAACCGCGACGACCAGCCGCTCCTGGTCACGGTGCCGAGCCCTCATCAGGAGATCTCGTCGACCCACTGCGAGATCCGCCCCGGCACGGGGGTCGACCACGGGGCCGCCGTCGTCACGGATCTGGGCTCGACCAACGGCACCGTGCTCGTCCAGCCCGGCCTGCCGCCGGAGGAGCTCCGGCCGGGTGTCCCGGTCCAGCTGATGCCCGGCGCCGTCGTCGACCTCGGTGACGGACTGACCATCCGGGTCTCGCATCCGTGACCCAGCCGGTGACCCAGCTGGTGCAGGCGCCTGCGGCGGCGCTCATCGTGGCCGAGCCCGACCGCCGGTTCTACGCGTTCGCCGTCGACCGGCTGGTCGCCTGGCTGGTCTACGCCGGGGGAGCGGTCGGTGCGTGGGCGGTCTTCTTCCGGCACGGCTCGGTCGTCGCCGGCATCGTGCTGCTCGCGGTGGTGGTCCTCGCCGTCTGGCTCGTCGGTGCGCTGATGACGGGACTGGCCGGCGCGACGCCCGGGAAGAGCCTTCTCGGGCTCAGGGTGGTCAGCGTCGACACCGGCCGACCGACCGGGCTCGGGGCGGCGCTGCTGCGCCAGGCGGTCCTCGGCGTCGCGACCGTCCCCACTGCTGGCATCGGCACCGCCATGCTCGCCTGGATGGCGGCGATGGACCCGACCGGACATCGCCGTGGCTGGCACGACTCGCTGGCCGGCACGGTCGTCGTCGACGTACGCCCGCAGCCGGAGGCGCGCGCCGAGGACGAGGCGCCCGTGCCGCGGCGCGTCGTCAACCTCACCGCCATGCGGCTCATGCCCGCGCCGGCGACGCCGGACCCGGAGCCGGCGCAACCCGTGCGGCTCGAGGGCTCGACCTTCACCGGCTCCCGGCCGATCCAGTTCCCGTTCGGCCAGGCGGCCCCCGCGCCGAACGCCACGCCCGCGCCGAGCCCCGCGCCTGCGCCCAGCCCCGCGCCTGCGCCGGTCTCGGCCCCGGCGCCCGCCCAGCACGCTCGGCCGGCGACCCCGGTCGAGCCCGCGCTGCCGGCGTACTCCCCGGCAGCTGCCCAGGCACCGGCCACGCAGGCGCCGGCCCCCGAGCCTGCTCCGGCGCGCCATGTCGCGCCGGCGGCTCAGCCTGCCGCCCCAGCGGCCGCGACGGCCCGCTGGCGGGTCTCGTTCGACACCGGTGAGAGCTTCGTCGTCGCCGGTCTGGCGCTGGTCGGGCGCGGACCGGAGCCGCGGCCGGACGAGCAGGTGTCCCACCTCGTGGCGCTGACGTCGAGCGACATGTCGCTGTCGAAGACCCATGCGCAGTTCCAGGTCGTGCCCGACGGGACGCTCGTGGTGATGGACCGCGGCTCCACCAACGGCACGACGCTCATCCGCCAGGGTGCGGCCCGCCCGCTCGGTGCCCGCAAGCCGGCCACGCTCGTCCACGGTGACCGGGTGCGGTTCGGCGACCGCGAGATGCTGGTCGTCCGCGAGGGCTGAGCCGGGCCGTCGGGCCTACGCGTTGGGGACGTGGTCGAACGTCGCCGGGCGGTGCAGGAAGCGGAAGTGCGAGGCCGGCCACACGAGCGCGACGACCTTGCCGACGACGAGCGAGACCGGGACGAAGGCGTTCTGGCACCGCCGTGCCAGCGTCGCGTTCGTCTTCGCCCGTCGCAGCTCGGGCGGGCTGCAGAGGTGGTACGACGAGTCGGCGGAGTCTCCTCGGTTGTCACCCATCACGAACAGTCGCCCGGCGGGCACCTTCGCGGTCCAGCCGCGGCACCCTCCGCCGTACGTCCCCTCGGCCTGCTCCATCGGGCCGTCGCAGTCCTCCTGACGCGCGATGAACCCGTCCTCGTCGAGCGGCTGGCCGTTGACCTCGATCCGCCCGTGCGAGTCGCAGCAGTGGACGGTGTCGCCGGCGACGCCGATGACGCGCTTCACCAGGTGGCCGCCGGTGGGGTAGAGCCCGACCTTGGCCAGGACGCGCCCGACGGCGCCGGTGGGCGGCGCGTCCGCGTCGGCATCGAGCCAGCGGCCGGGGTCGGCGAAGACGATGACGTCGCCGCGGCGCGGCTGACCGTGCAGCCAGTAGGACGGCTTCTCGACCAGGATCCGGTCGTTGATCTTCAGCCCCGGCTCCATCGAGATCGACGGGATGTAGAACGCCTGGACGAAGAAGGTCTTCACGACGAGGGCGAGGACCACGGCCACGACGATGAGGACCGCCGTCTCGACGACGACCCGGACGGGTCCGCTGCGATGGGGCTTCGCCGTCTCGGGCGCGTCGGTGCTCACGCGGGGACTTTAGCCAGTGACAGGTCGGCCGACCTGCTCGGCTAGTGTCGACGGCATGTCGTCCGGGTCCCCGCCACCGCCGCTGGTGGTCGGGTTCGACCTCGACATGACGCTCATCGACACGGTCCCCGGGTTCCGCACGATGTTGCGGTTGCTGGGCGAAGAGTTCGCCGTCGAGCTCCCGGTGGAGCAGCTCATCTCGAAGCTCGGCCCGCCGCTCGACCACCTGCTCACGCCGTACCTTCCCGCCGACCGGATCGACGCCGCCGTCGACCGCTTCCGGGTGCTCTACCCCGACCATGCGATCCGGTCCGTGCCGGCGCTGCCCGGCGCGGTCGAGGCGCTCGCCGCCGTACGCCGCCATCGCGGCCGCGTGCTGGTCGTGACGGGCAAGTTCACCGCCAACGCCCAGCTCCACGTCGACCACCTCCGCCTCGAGGTCGACCTGCTCGAGGGCAAGGTGTGGGGCGTCGGCAAGGGGGAGGTGCTGCGTCGCGAGGGTGCGAGCATCTACGTCGGGGACCACGTCCACGACGTCGAGGGCGCCCTGGCTGCCGGGGCGTTGAGCGTCTCCGTGCTCACCGGCGGCTGCACGCGGGCGGAGCTCGAGGCGGCGGGGACCCACGTCGTGCTCGAGGACCTGGGCCAGTTCCCGGCCTGGCTCGACGACCACCTGCTGGCCACCCGGCTCGCCGCGCTCGAGGCCGACCTGCAGCAGCGGGGGAGCGTGATGGTCGCCTACTCCGGCGGCGCCGACAGCGCGTTCCTGCTCGCCGCCGCCGTGCGCGCGCTCGGCGCGGACCGCGTCGTCGCCGCGACCGGCTACTCCGACAGCCTGCCCCTGCGCGAGCGCGACCCCGCGGCGCAGTTCGCCGCGGACCTCGGCGTACGACTCATGACACCGCGCACCCACGAGATGGACCGGGAGGGCTACCGCGCCAACGGCCCCGACCGGTGCTTCTTCTGCAAGGCCGAGCTGCTCGAGACCCTGGTCCCGCTCGCGCGGGAGCACGGTCTCGCCCACGTCGCAACCGGCACCAACGCCGACGACGCGGTCGCGGGCTTTCGGCCCGGCATCCGGGCCGCCGACGAGCGCGGAGCGATCGCGCCGCTGCGCGACGCCGGCCTGACCAAGGCACAGGTCCGCGAGGCGTCCCGGCGCTGGCGCCTGCCGACGTGGGACAAGCCGGCCGCGGCCTGCCTCTCCTCCCGGGTCGCGTACGGCGTCGAGGTCACGCCCGGCCGGCTCGCCCGGGTGGAGCGTGCCGAGGACGCCGCCCGCGCACTGCTCGCCGGGGCCGGCGTCCGCAACCTCCGTGTGCGTGACCTCGGCGACCGCGCGTCGATCGAGCTCGACCGCGCGCTGCTGCCGCTCGATCCCGCGCTCGAGGAGCGGGTGGTGGCCGCGGCAGTCGTCGCGGGCTTCGCGGAGGCGGTGGTCGACCCGCGTGGCTTCCGCTCGGGCTCCATGAACGAGGCTCTGCGCCGTCCGTGACGCAGACCCTCCGCCGGCTGTGGGACCACGCCACCGCCGTCCAGCCCGTGCCCGAGCCGGCGTGGGTGATCGGCACCGGTGTCGTCGCGCTGCTCCTCGTCCTCCATCGGCCGACGTGGCAGCGCGTCCGTCTCGGCATCACCGTCGTCCATGAGGCGGGCCACGCGCTCGTCGCGGTGCTCGTGGGTCGTCGGCTCTCGGGGATCCGGCTCCACTCCGACACCTCCGGGGTCACCGTCTCGCGCGGGCGGCCCCGCGGACCCGGCATGGTCCTCATGCTGGCCGCCGGCTACCTCGCCCCCGGCCTGCTCGGGCTGCTCGCCGCGCTGCTCCTCACCGCCGGTCACGCCCTCGGCCTGCTGTGGATCCTGGTCGTGGTCCTGCTCGCGCTGCTGGTCTGGGTCCGCAACGGCTACGGCCTGCTCACCGTCGTCGTGCTCGGCGGGGCGCTCGCCGTCGTCAGCGTGTACGCCGCCGGCCCGGTGCAGTCGACGATCGCGACCCTGGTCACGTGGCTGCTGCTCCTGGCCGCCCCGCGGCCGGTGCTCGAGCTGCTGGGCCGCGGTCGCGCCGTACGCCGTGGCTCGGACGTCGACCAGCTCGCCCGGATCACGCCGCTGCCGGCACTGTTGTGGGCCTGGCTGCTGCTCGCCGCGGATCTGGCGGGGCTCGCCGTCGGCGCTGCGACGCTCGTCCCGCAGCTGGTCTCCTGAAGCCCGGAAGCCCGCCGACCGGGTTAGGTCACATGCCCTAGGCTTCATCTCTGCCCGACGCCGACCGGCCGGGCGACCAACGCGAGCAAGACGTCGAGCAAGAAGAGGTCAGACCGGTGCCCACTGGCAAGGTGAAGTGGTTCGACGCCGAGAAGGGTTTCGGCTTCCTGTCGCAGGACGACGGCCCGGACGTCTATGTCCACGCCGACGCGCTCCCCGCGGGCGTCGCGAAGACGCTCAAGGCCGGCACCCGTGTCGAGTTCGGCATCGCGCAAGGGCGCCGCGGCGACCAGGCGCTCTCGGTCCGTGTGCTCGGCGGCGCCACCTCCGTCGCGCGCAACCAGGCAGCGGCCCGCCGCAAGAAGCCCGACGAGATGGTGGTGATCGTCGAGGACCTCACCAAGATCCTCGAGCGGATCGAGGAGGGCTACCGCCACGGACGCCACCCCGACCCCAAGGTCGCCAAGCGGGTGGGCGAGGGCCTCCGCGCGCTGGCCGACGAGTTCGACCAGCTCTGACGCGCGGCTGAGGCCTCACGCCCGGTCGACGCTCACCTGAGGTCGCGGCGAGGCGAGGACGTAGACCGCCCAGGCGGCGAGCACGGCGAAGGCCACCCAGAGCCCCAGCCTCGCGTTGAGCGGCAGCGCGATCCCGACGAACCCACCGACGACCCAGGCGAGCTGGAGCGTCGTGTCGGAGCGCGCGAAGGCGCTCGTCTGCACCCGCTCCGGCACGTCGCGCTGGATGGTGGAGTCGAGGGAGAACTTCGCGAGCGCCTGCCCGGCGCCGGCGACCAGGCCGATCAGCGCGAGCGTCAGCACGCCGTAGAACAGCGCGCACACCGCCGCCGCGGCGGCGTCCACGAGCAGCACCACGGTGACCGTGATCTGCGGCTTGATCCGGCGCAGCAGCGAGGCGGCCACCACGCCGAGGAAGTTCCCCGCACCCGCGCCGCCCGCGACGATCCCGAGCAGGAGCGTCGGCTTCCAGCCGGGGAGAGGATGCTCCTGCAGCAGGAACGACATGAACATCAGCAGGAAGCCGTAGAGCCACTTCGGCGCGCAGTTCGCGCGCAGCGCGAACGCGACCGCGGCCGGGATGCGGACCCGCGGCCGCGCCGGGCGCCCGCGGCGGGTGAGCGGCTGGGTGTCCTCGTCGGCGTGACCCTCACGCCCGGTGAACGCGAGCGTCCCCTCGCCGTGGCTGCTGTCGACCTGGGCGGGCAGCCGGATCGCCAGCACGGTGGCGACGATGAAGAGCAGCGTCGCATAGCGCAGCACCCAGTCCGGACCGAGGACCGCGCACAGCCCCGCGAGCGGTGCGGAGACCGCCACCCCGACCATGCCCGACATCGACACCCGGCCGTTGGTCTTCACGAGCGTGAAGCCCGCGGGGATCAGGCGAGGCACGGCCGCGGCCCGCGTCACGCCGTACGCCTTCGACATGACGAGGACGCCGAGCGCGGCGGGGAACATCGCGAGCGACTCGCTGGTGATGGCGTCCGCGAGGATCCAGCACAGGAACGCCCGGATGCCCATCGTGGCGCCGATCGCCCAGCGGCGACCGTGCGCGAACCGGTCGAGGAACGGGCCCAGCAGCGGGGCGACGATGGCGAAGGGCAGCATCGTCAGCCCCAGGAAGAGCGCGACGTGGGACCGCGAGCTCTCACCGCCCGTGCCCGGCATGGAGAAGAACAGCGAGCCGGCCAGCGAGATCGCGACCGCGGCGTCCCCGGCGGTGTTGAAGGCGTGCATCTCGAGGAGACGGTTGAGCCCCGACTCCGCGGCCCCCTGCGCGTCGGCCGCCCGGCGCGCGGTGGTCATCGCGAACCTGCCGGCGCGGCGCACGCCACGGGCGGTCGCGGTCATGCCCCGACCGACCGCCTTCGCGGCGTCCTTGGGTCGCGGCCCCGGCCCGGAGGTCTCCGAACCGGCCTCGTCCTGCGGATGCGGGTCACGCCAGCGCTGGTCGGGGTCGGTCGAGCTCATGCGCTCCATCCTGCCCCCTCGCGCCGACACGCGCGGTGGGACGACACGACCCCGACCTGACAGTGGCAGGGGTCATGGGTGAGGATGTGCCCGTGACCACGACCGCCAGCCCCTCCGCCGACCAGGCCGCGCTCGCCGCCGTCGACGAGGCCCGCGCTGCCCTCGTGTCCGACGTCGGGTCGCACGACGTGGGGGACTACCTCGGGCCGATCGTCGAGGACGAGCTCGTCGTGACCCATCTCTTCGCGTGCACGCGCGCCGGCTACGTCGGCTGGCACTGGTCGGTCACGGTCGCCCATGTGCCGGGCGACGATGCGCCGGTCACCGTCGATGAGGTCGTCCTCATGCCCGGCGCCGAGGCGATCGTCGCTCCCGCCTGGGTGCCCTACCGGGACCGCATCGAGCCGGGCGACCTGTCGCCGGGCGACCTGCTGCCCGTGGCCGACGACGACCCGCGGCTGGTGCCGACCTACGCCTTCGGCGACGACCCGCTCGACGCGGACGCCAAGGCGCAGGTCCGCCAGGTCGCGCAGGACCTCGGTCTCGGCCGGATCCGGACGCTCTCGCCGGAGGGCTTCGACCTCGCCGCCGAGCGGTGGTACGCCGGCTCCGGCGGCCCCTCGGCCCCGCTCGCCCAGGCCGCCCCGGACCAGTGCCACAGCTGCGGGTTCCTGGTCCGCCTCACCGGTCATCTCGCCGCACACTTCGGCGTGTGCGCCAACGGCGACGCGAACGACGACGGCCGGGTCGTCAGCATGGACCACGGATGCGGGGCGCACTCCGAGGTCCGCCTCGCGAAGAAGCACGAGCCCAAGCCTCTCCCCGAGCCGGTCTTCGACACGCTCACTGTCGACGAGGTCGAGAGCTTCTAGCGGGGGGACGCCCCACTCACGGCGTCTGCGCGAGCCGCTTGGCGCGCAGGCGCCGGCACCACTCCACGCCGATGGCACCGAGGCCGAAGCCGGCCAGACAGGTCCACAGCCACCAGAGGTGTCCGTCGTCCTTGAGCCGTCCGTAGAACGGCAGGAGGGCGAGGAAGGCGACGGCCCAGACGAGGGTGCCGATCTCGACCGTGCGCACGCCATCGACGTCGAGCGGGGGGATCTCGGGCAGGTTCCCGTCCGTCTCGATGCGCTCGTCGTCCACGCCCGCATCGTAGTCCGTCTCGCTTGGTGAGCCCCAGACGCGCGAACGGGAATGATTAGCATGGGTAATGAGTTAGGCTCATGACATGCCCACGCTGGAGAACATCGCTCGCACGGACGCCGGCCTGGCGTCGGTCCTGCGCATCTCGGTCATGCGGCTCCGCCGCCGTCTTGCCAACGAGCGTCATCCGAGCAACGTGCTCTCGCTCGGCTCGATGGCGGTGCTCGGAGCCCTCGTCGCCAACGGCGAGACGACGCTGGGGGAGCTGGCCGCCCGCGAGCGGGTCCAGCCGCCCAGCATGACGCGGACGGTCAACTTCCTCGAGGAGGGTGGCTTTGTCACCCGCCGCCCCGGGGACTCCGACCGCCGACAGGTCCTGGTGTCCATCACCGAGAAGGGCCGCAAGACCGTCAAGGCCGACCGCGCCAGCCGCGACGCCTGGCTGGCCCAGCGCCTGTCCGAGCTTTCCCCCGACGAGATCGACGTGATCCGCCGGGCCGCCCCCATCCTGGAGAGAATCGCTTCCCAATGATCGGCACCGCATGAGTCCGACCTTCCGCGCGCTACGCAACCCGAACTACCGGCTCTACCTGGCCGGTAGCGTGGTCTCGAACACCGGGACCTGGCTCCAGCGGACCGCGCAGGACTGGCTCGTGCTCAAGCCGCTCCACGGGGGCGGGACCGATCTCGGCATCGTCACGGCGCTCCAGTTCCTCCCGGTGCTGCTCCTGACGCCGTACGCCGGGGTCGTCGCGGACCGCTTCTCCAAGCGCCGGATGCTCCAGGTCACGCAGGCCTCGATGGCCGCGGCGTCCTTCCTGCTCGGTGTCCTCGCGCTCGCGGGGGTCGCCGAGATCTGGATGGTCTACGTCATCGCGTTCCTCTTCGGGGTGGGCTCGGCCTTCGACGTGCCGGCGCGCCAATCGTTCGTGTCGGAGATGGTCGGCCCCGACGACCTCACCAACGCCGTCGGGCTCAACTCGGCGAGCTTCAACACCGCGCGCATCGTCGGTCCGGCGCTCGCCGGCCTGCTCATCGCGCTCTTCGGGGGCGGTGCGACCGCGACCGGCATCGTGATCCTGATCAACGCGGTCTCCTATCTCGCGGTCATCGGGCAGCTCCAGCGGATGAACACCGCCCTGCTCAACTCCCCGAAGCTGCGTGCGCGCGGCAAGGGCGCCCTGCGCGAAGGGGTGGCCTATGTCCGCACCCAGCCGCGCATGCTCTACGTCCTGGTGCTGGTCTTCTTCGCCGGCACCTTCGGCATGAACTTCCAGGTCACGTCCTCCCTGATGGCGACCCAGGTGTTCGGCAAGGGCGCGGGCGAGTTCGGCATCCTGGGCTCGACCCTCGCGATCGGCTCGCTCACCGGAGCGCTGCTCGCCGCCCGCCGTACGACGATCCCGCTGCGGCTCCTCGCGTTCGCGGCGGCCGGCTTCGGCGTCGCCGAGATCGTGGGCGGGTCGATGCCGACCTACGTCAGCTTCGCGATCTTCTGCCCGCTCATCGGGTTCTGCACGATCACGCTGCTCAACAGTGCCAACGCGACGATGCAGACCGCGTCGGACCCGGTGATGCGGGGTCGCGTCATGGCCCTCTACATGACCGTCGTCCAGGGCGGGACCCCGATCGGCTCGCCGGTCATCGGCTGGGTGGGGGAGCACCTCGGCGCCCGGTGGGCGCTGTGGTCCGGAGGCGCGCTCACGCTGGTCGGCGTCGTGCTGGCCGTCCTCCTCCTGGCCCGGTTGAGCCAGCAGCATCGCAGCGTTTTGACCGCACCTACAGCGCCCGGTAGCCTTTTTCCGCGTGTCTGGGACAACCAGGCCGTTGCGCGTGCCCGGAAAGCATCCGAGAGTCAAGAGATCGAGGACCGGGCGCCGCTCCCACACTGAGATCGGTGATCATGCCGTGAAAAGCGGTGTTGAGGAAGGGCGACACGCCCGACCTCGGGGGCGAGACGACACCGGTTGGTAGTGCACCACTCAGACACGAACGCCAGCGATGGCAGCACGGTCCTGCGGGGCAGATCGCCGCGTAGTGAGAGCAGAAAAGAAGGGGAACCACCAGGTGCCCACCATTCAGCAGTTGGTCCGCAAGGGCCGCCAGGACAAGGTGTCGAAGAACAAGACGCCTGCCCTGAAGGGGTCTCCGCAGCGCCGTGGCGTCTGCACCCGCGTCTACACCACCACGCCCAAGAAGCCGAACTCCGCCCTCCGGAAGGTCGCCCGTGTGCGCCTCTCGAGCGGCGTCGAGGTCACCGCTTACATCCCGGGCGTCGGTCACAATCTTCAGGAGCACTCGATCGTGCTCGTCCGCGGTGGTCGTGTGAAGGACCTCCCCGGTGTCCGCTACAAGATCATCCGTGGCACGCTCGACACCCAGGGCGTGAAGAACCGCAAGCAGGCACGCAGCCGCTACGGCGCGAAGAAGGAGAAGTAAGGATGCCGCGCAAGGGTCCGGCCCCGAAGCGGCCGATCGACGTCGACCCGGTCTACGGGTCCCAGCTCGTCTCCCAGCTGGTCTCCAAGGTGCTGATGGACGGCAAGAAGCAGGTCGCTCAGCGCATCGTGTACGGCGCCCTCGAGGGCTGCCGCGAGAAGACCGGGACCGACCCGGTCGTCACGCTCAAGCGTGCGATGGACAACGTGAAGCCGGCCGTCGAGGTCAAGTCCCGCCGCGTCGGTGGCGCGACCTACCAGGTTCCGATCGAGGTCAAGGGCACCCGCGGCACCACGCTGGCGCTGCGCTGGCTCGTCGGCTACGCCCAGGACCGTCGCGAGAAGACGATGGCTGAGCGCCTCATGAACGAGATCCTCGACGCCAGCAACGGTCTCGGCGCCTCGGTCAAGAAGCGCGAGGACACCCACAAGATGGCGGAGTCCAACCGGGCCTTCGCGCACTACCGCTGGTAAGCGACACCGGGGGCCACCAGCGGCGGCCCCCGGATCGCGCCAATCCCGACTTCTAAGGAACGCACAGACAGTGGCTGTCGACATCACCACGGACCTCAAGGTCGTCCGCAACATCGGCATCATGGCTCACATCGATGCCGGTAAGACCACCACCACCGAGCGCATCCTGTTCTACACCGGCATCACCTACAAGATCGGTGAGGTCCACGAGGGCGCTGCCACGATGGACTGGATGGAGCAGGAGCAGGAGCGCGGCATCACCATCACGTCCGCCGCGACGACCTGCTGGTGGAAGAACCACCAGATCAACATCATCGACACCCCCGGCCACGTGGACTTCACCGCCGAGGTCGAGCGTTCCCTGCGCGTCCTCGACGGCGCTGTCGCCGTGTTCGACGGCGTGGCCGGCGTCGAGCCGCAGACCATGACGGTCTGGCGCCAGGCCAACAAGTACTCCGTGCCCCGGATGTGCTTCGTCAACAAGCTCGACCGCACCGGCGCGGACTTCTTCCGCTGCGTCGACATGATGGTCGAGCGCCTCAACTCCACCCCGCTCGTCCTCCAGCTGCCGATCGGCGCCGAGTCCGACTTCCTCGGTGTGATCGACCTGGTCGGCATGCGCGCGCTGACCTGGCGCGGCGAGACCAAGATGGGCGAGGACTACTCCGTCGAGGAGATCCCGGCCGAGCTCGAGGACCAGGCCGCGGAATACCGCGAGAAGCTCCTCGAGACGCTGGCCGAGGCCGACGACGAGGTCATGGAGAAGTACCTCGAGGGTGAGGAGCTCTCCGTCGACGAGCTCAACGCGGCGATCCGCCGCGCCACCCTGGCGGACAAGCTCAACCCGGTCCTGTGCGGCACGGCCTTCAAGAACAAGGGCGTCCAGCCCCTGCTCGACGCGGTCGTCAACTACCTCCCCTCCCCGGTCGACATCGAGGCCATCGTCGGCCACAAGCCGGGCGACGAGGAGACTGAGATCGCCCGGAAGCCCTCCGACGCCGAGCCGTTCTCCGGCCTCGCCTACAAGATCGCGTCCGACCCGCACCTCGGCAAGCTGATCTACGTCCGCGTCTACTCCGGCAAGCTGGAGGCCGGCTCGACCGTGCTCAACTCGGTCAGCGGCAAGAAGGAGCGGATCGGCAAGGTCTACCAGATGCACGCCAACAAGCGTGAGGAGATCGCGTCGGTCGGCGCCGGCCAGATCGTGGCCGTCATGGGCCTGAAGGACACCAAGACCGGTCACACGCTATGCGACCCGGCCAACCCGGTGGTCCTCGAGTCGATGACCTTCCCGGCCCCGGTGATCGAGGTCGCCATCGAGCCGAAGACGAAGGGCGACCAGGAGAAGCTCGGCATCGCGATCCAGCGTCTCTCCGACGAGGACCCGACCTTCACCGTCAAGACCGACGAGGAGACCGGCCAGACGATCATCGCCGGCATGGGCGAGCTCCACCTGGAGATCCTCGTCGACCGGATGAAGCGCGAGTTCCGGGTCGAGGCGACCGTCGGCAAGCCGCAGGTGGCCTACCGCGAGACCATCCGCCGCAAGGTGGAGAACCACAGCTACACCCACAAGAAGCAGACCGGTGGCTCCGGCCAGTTCGCGAAGGTCGTCGTCTCGCTCGAGCCCAACCTCGACCCCGAGACGGGCCTGGGTGCGGGCTACGAGTTCGCCAACAACGTCACCGGTGGTCGCGTCCCGAAGGAGTACATCCCCTCGGTCGACCAGGGTGGCCAGGACGCCATGGAGTTCGGCGTGCTCGCCGGCTTCCCGATGGTCGACGTGAAGTTCTCGCTCGAGGACGGCGCCTACCACGACGTCGACTCGTCCGAGCTCGCGTTCAAGATCGCCGGCAACCAGGCCTTCAAGGAGGCCGCCCGCCAGGCGAAGCCGGTCCTGCTGGAGCCGATGTTCGCCGTCGAGGTCACCACGCCCGAGAACTTCCTCGGCACGGTGATCGGTGACATCAACTCCCGCCGCGGCCAGATCCGTGCGCAGGAGGAGCGCCACGGCGACATCGTCGTCAGCGCGCTCGTCCCGCTGTCCGAGATGTTCGGGTACGTCGGTGACCTGCGGTCCAAGACCTCGGGCCAGGCCTCGTACTCGATGGAGTTCGACTCGTACGCCGAGGTTCCCACGAACATCGCCGACGAGATCATCAAGAAGGCTCGCGGCGAATAATCGCCCATGCCTCGGTTCACCGCACTCAGTACGAGTCAAGTAACACACACACCAGGAGGAGCCCACAGTGGCTAAGGCGAAGTTCGAGCGGACCAAGCCGCACGTCAACATCGGCACGATCGGTCACATCGACCACGGTAAGACGACCCTTACCGCGGCGATCACGAAGGTGCTGCACGACAAGTACCCGGAGCTGAACCCGTTCACGCCGTTCGACGAGATCGACAAGGCGCCCGAGGAGCGTCAGCGCGGTATCACGATCTCGATCGCTCACGTGGAGTACCAGACGGAGAACCGTCACTACGCCCACGTCGACTGCCCGGGTCACGCGGACTACATCAAGAACATGATCACCGGTGCGGCGCAGATGGACGGCGCCATCCTCGTGGTCGCCGCAACCGACGGCCCCATGCCGCAGACGCGTGAGCACGTGCTGCTCGCCCGCCAGGTCGGCGTCCCGGCGATCGTCGTCGCGCTCAACAAGTGCGACATGGTCGACGACGAGGAGCTCATCGAGCTCGTCGAGATGGAGGTGCGCGAGCTCCTCAACGAGTACGAGTTCCCGGGTGACGACATCCCGGTCGTCCGCGTGGCCGCCTTCCCGGCGCTGCAGGGCGACGCCAAGTGGGGCGAGTCGATCGCCGAGCTCATGCAGGCCGTCGACGACTACATCCCGACCCCGGAGCGCGACACCGACAAGCCGTTCCTGATGCCGGTCGAGGACGTCTTCACGATCACCGGTCGTGGCACCGTCATCACCGGTCGTATCGAGCGCGGCATCGTCAAGGTCGGCGAGGAGGTCGAGATCGTCGGCATCCGCGAGAGCTCGCAGAAGACCACCGTCACCGGTGTCGAGATGTTCCGCAAGCTCCTCGACGAGGGCCAGGCGGGCGAGAACGTCGGTCTGCTCCTGCGTGGCACCAAGCGCGAGGACGTCGAGCGCGGCATGGTCGTCATCAAGCCGGGCACCACGACCCCGCACACCAACTTCGAGGCGTCGGTCTACATCCTCTCGAAGGAGGAGGGCGGCCGTCACACGCCGTTCTTCAACAACTACCGCCCGCAGTTCTACTTCCGTACCACGGACGTGACGGGCGTCGTGACCCTGCCCGAGGGCACCGAGATGGTCATGCCGGGTGACAACACCGAGATGTCGGTCGAGCTCATCCAGCCCATCGCGATGGACGAGGGCCTCCGCTTCGCGATCCGTGAGGGTGGCCGCACCGTCGGTGCGGGCCGCGTCACCAAGATCAACAAGTGATCTAGAGCGGGTTCGTCCCGCGACCCACGGAGGGCTCCCCGGCTTCGGCCGGGGAGCCCTTCCGGCATTTCGGGCTGCGCATGTCGGGCCCGGGCAATTCGGCGAAGGCGTACGCCGACGAGACAATGTGCCCATGAACGAGCGCGTCCGCCCGGCCCGGCCCCACCACAAGCTGACCGAGGACGGCCGGCCGCTGCGCGAGGTGCTGACCTACGCCCGGCGGGGGAGCCGCTTCACACCGAAGCAGCAGGCGGCATGGGACGCCCACCACGCCGCCTGGTTCATTCCTGACGAGGCGGTCGACGAACCCGGCTTCGCCGTCCCCGACGCGTTCGGCCGGGAGGCGCCGCTCATCGTGGAGATCGGCTCAGGTGTCGGCGAGGCGACCGCGGCGCTGGCGGCGAGCCGGCCGTCGTACAACGTCCTGGCGCTCGAGGTCTGGCGGCCGGGGGTCGCGGAGACGCTCGGCCGGCTGGACGACGCGGGCGTCGACAACGTGCGCCTGTGCAGTGTCGATGCGGTGTGGATGCTCGAGCAGCTGGTGCCGGCGGCCACCCTGGCGGAGCTGTGGACGTTCTTCCCGGACCCCTGGCACAAGAGTCGGCACCACAAGCGTCGGCTCGTCAACGCGGTGAATGCCCGGATGATCGCGGAGCGGCTCGCCCCCGGCGCCGCCTGGCGGCTCGCCACCGACTGGTCGGACTACGCCGATCAGATGCAGGACGTTCTCGGCGCCGAGCCGCTGCTCGAGGGGGGAGTGGTCGAGCGCTGGGACGAGCGTCCGGTCACGAAGTTCGAGCGCAAGGGGCTGGCGAAGGGCCGGTCGATCACCGATCTGGTCTATCGGCGGGTGGGCTGATCCCCGCCAGCGAGCCTTGGCGCCGCGCAGATTTGGCGACACGCCCGGGAGTCTGACAAACTTGTCTGGTTGCTCCGGCGAGTCGCTGGGGTGCGGCACATCTTGATTACTGAATCGCGTCTCCCGCGGAGCCTCACGGCCTCGCTCCGGGAACTGGTCGGTGATCGGTGTGTGCCCATCCCGACCCCCACAGCGATGTGGGAGAGGCGGTTCGATCCTGGCAAGCCGCCAGGTGCCGAAACAACTGCAGGCGAGTCCCTCGCCGAGGCAGGCAGGTCCGCATGCTCAGAGTGCCCCTCTGATATGCGACACGCCCGACCGCGGGGGTCGAGTCGGCAGCGGTTGGAGTGATGGGGCGGGACCGACTCAACCGGAGGACGTCCCGAAACGCACGCGGCAACGCTTACGAGAAGGACGAGAGAGACAGATGGCGGGACAGAAGATCCGCATCAGGCTCAAGGCCTATGACCACGAGGTGATCGACACCTCGGCGCGCAAGATCGTGGACACGGTCACCCGTACGGGTGCCAAGGTCGCCGGCCCGGTGCCGCTGCCGACCGAGAAGAACGTGTACTGCGTCATCCGCTCGCCCCACAAGTACAAGGACTCCCGCGAGCACTTCGAGATGCGCACCCACAAGCGCCTCATCGACATCATCGACCCCACGCCGAAGACCGTCGACTCGCTCATGCGTCTCGACCTCCCCGCCGGCGTCGACATCGAGATCAAGCTCTGAGGTCCCTGACATGACGATCGAACGCAACGTGAAGGGCCTGCTGGGCACCAAGCTCGGCATGACCCAGCTCTGGGACGAGAACAACCGCGTCGTCCCCGTGACCGTGATCGCCGCGAGCACCAACGTGATCACTCAGATCCGCACGCCTGAGACCGACGGCTACAACGCCGTCCAGGTCGGCTTCGGCGAGATCGAGGGTCGCAAGGTCACCAAGCCGCTCGCGGGCCAGTTCGCCAAGGCCGGCACCACGCCGCGCCGGCACCTGGTCGAGATCCGCACCGCCGACGCCGCGTCCTACACCGTCGGCCAGGAGCTCCCCGTCGACACCTTCGCCGCCGGCGAGGAGATCGACGTGACCGGCACCAGCAAGGGCAAGGGCTTCGCCGGCACGATGAAGCGTCACGGCTTCGCCGGTGTGTCCGCCTCGCACGGTGCTCACCGCAACCACCGCAAGCCGGGCTCGATCGGCGCTTGCGCCACCCCCGGTCGCGTGTTCAAGGGCGTCCGCATGGCCGGCCACATGGGTACCGACACCGTCACCACCCAGAACCTGACCGTGCACGCGGTCGACGCTGAGAAGGGCCTGATCCTCCTCAAGGGCGCCGTCCCCGGCCCCAAGGGTGGTCTCGTCGTCCTGCGCTCGGCCGCGAAGCAGACTCAGATTTCTGGCAAGGAGGCCTGAGCATGGCTATCAACACTGTCAAGGTCGACCTGCCGGCCGAGATCTTCGGCGTCGAGGTCAACGTGCCGCTGATCCACCAGGTCGTCGTCGCGCAGCAGGCCGCCGCGCGCCAGGGCACGCACGCCACCAAGACCCGCGGCGAGGTCCGCGGTGGTGGCCGGAAGCCCTACAAGCAGAAGGGCACGGGCCGCGCCCGCCAGGGTTCGACCCGCGCGCCGCAGTTCGCCGGCGGTGGCACCGTTCACGGTCCCCAGCCGCGCAACTACGACCAGCGGACCCCCAAGAAGATGAAGGCCGCCGCGCTCCGCGGCGCGCTCTCGGACCGCGCCGTGAACGACCGGATCCACGTGGTCGAGTTCGACCTCGGCGAGACCCCGTCGACGAAGGCCGCGCTCACCGCGCTCCGCGCGCTGACCGACCGCACGAAGTTCCTGGTCGTGCTCGACCGGGCCGAGACCGTGGCGTGGCTGTCGCTGCGCAACGCGGCTGAGGTCCACATCGTCGCCGCCGACCAGCTCAACACGTACGACGTGCTGGCCTCGGACGACGTGGTCTTCTCCAAGGCCGCCTACGACGCCTTCGTGGGTGCGAAGACCGGTAACGAGACGGAGGCTGCCAAGTGAGCACGCTGCACTACGACCCGCGCGACATCCTGATCGCGCCCGTCGTCTCGGAGAAGAGCTACGGGCTGCTCGACCAGAACAAGTACACCTTCCTCGTGCGTCCGGACGCCAACAAGACCGAGATCAAGATCGCGGTCGAGAAGGTGTTCAACGTCAAGGTGACCTCGGTCAACACGATCAACCGCCCCGGCAAGACCCGCCGCACGCGCGTCGGCCTGGGGAAGCGCAAGGACACCAAGCGCGCGATCGTCAGCCTCGCCGAGGGTGACCGCATCGACATCTTCGGGGGTCCGGTCTCCTGACCGGGTCGTAGGAGGACTGAAGAACACATGGCTATCCGCAAGTACAAGCCGACCACCCCGGGCCGTCGTGGCGCCTCGGTGGCCGACTTCGTCGAGATCACCCGGACGACCCCCGAGAAGTCGCTGACGCGTCCGCTGCCCAAGAAGGGCGGTCGCAACAACCAGGGCCGCATCACCACCCGTCACCAGGGTGGTGGCCACAAGCGGGCCTACCGCATCATCGACTTCCGTCGCTACGACAAGGACGGCGTTCCGGCCAAGGTCGCTCACATCGAGTACGACCCCAACCGCACCGCGCGCATCGCGCTGCTCCACTACGCCGACGGCGAGAAGCGCTACATCATCGCGCCGAAGGACCTGGTCCAGGGCTCCGCGGTGGAGTCGGGCCCGACGGCCGACATCAAGCCGGGCAACAACCTGCCGCTGCGCAACATCCCGGTCGGCACGACCATCCACGCGGTGGAGCTGCGTCCGGGCGGCGGCGCGAAGATCGCCCGCTCGGCCGGCATCAGTGCCCAGCTGGTCGCCCGTGAGGGCAGCCGCGCCACGCTGCGCATGCCCTCCGGCGAGATGCGCTTCGTCGACGTCCGCTGCCGCGCGACGGTCGGCGAGGTCGGCAACGCCGAGCAGTCGAACATCAACTGGGGCAAGGCCGGCCGCATGCGGTGGAAGGGCAAGCGCCCGACCGTCCGTGGTGTGGTCATGAACCCGGTCGACCACCCGCACGGTGGTGGTGAGGGCAAGACCTCGGGTGGTCGTCACCCGGTCAGCCCGTGGGGCAAGCCCGAGGGCCGCACGCGCAAGCGGAAGGCCTCCGACTCCCAGATCATCCGTCGTCGCAAGTCCGGCAAGGGTAGGAAGTAACCGACATGCCTCGCAGCCTGAAGAAGGGCCCCTTCGTCGACGACCACCTGCAGAAGAAGGTGGACGCCGAGAACGAGAAGGGCACCCACAACGTCATCAAGACCTGGTCGCGCCGGTCGATGATCGTGCCGAGCATGATCGGTCACACGATCGCGGTGCACGACGGCCGCAAGCACGTCCCGGTGTTCGTGTCCGACTCGATGGTCGGCCACAAGCTGGGCGAGTTCGCCCCGACCCGCACGTACAAGGGTCACGTGAAGGAAGACCGGAAGGGCCGCCGCCGCTGAGGCGGGGCGCTCCCAACCTGGAGAAACTGGAGATAACGAGCAAATGAGCGTTACTGAGCGCCGGCGCGTGAGCGCCCGCCGCGAGTCGCTGCTCGGCGACCAGCCGGGTGCCTTCGCGAGTGCCCGCTACGTGCGGATCACCCCGCTGAAGGCGCGCCGGGTCGTCGACCTGGTCCGTGGCCTGCCCGTCGACGAGGCACTGTCGCTGCTGGCCTTCGCGCCGCAGGCCGCCTCGGAGACCGTCTACAAGGTGCTGGAGAGCGCCATCGCCAACGCCGAGACCACTGAGGGTCTCGAGCGCGGCGACCTGGTGGTCTCCGTCGCCATGGTCGACGAGGGCCCGACGATGAAGCGTTGGCGTCCGCGTGCCCAGGGCCGCGCGACCCGCATCAACAAGCGGACCTCGCACATCACCCTGGTCGTCCAGCCCCACAGCGTCCTCGGACAGAAGAAGAAGGGGGCCTGAGGTCTCATGGGTCAGAAGATCAACCCGAACGGCTTCCGCCTCGGCATCTCGACCGACCACAAGTCGCGTTGGTACGCCGACAAGCTCTACAAGTCGTACGTCGGCGAGGACGTGGCCATCCGCAAGCTGCTCTCCAAGGGCATGGAGCGGGCCGGCATCGCCAAGGTCGAGATCGAGCGCACCCGCGACCGCGTCCGGGTGGACATCCACACGGCGCGTCCGGGCATCGTGATCGGCCGCCGCGGCGCCGAGGCCGACCGCATCCGTGGCGAGCTCGAGAAGCTCACCGGCAAGCAGGTCCAGCTGAACATCCTCGAGGTCAAGAACCCCGAGGTCGACGCTCAGCTGGTCGCGCAGGGTGTGGCCGAGCAGCTGTCGGGCCGCGTGCAGTTCCGTCGCGCGATGCGCAAGGCGATGCAGACCACGATGCGCTCGGGTGCCAAGGGCATCCGGATCCAGTGCTCGGGCCGCCTCAACGGCGCCGAGATGTCGCGCACCGAGTTCTACCGCGAGGGTCGCGTGCCGCTGCACACCCTGCGTGCCGACATCGACTACGGCTTCTACGAGGCCCGCACGACCTTCGGCCGCATCGGCGTGAAGGTCTGGATCTACAAGGGCGAGGTGTCCGGCTCCCGTGCCGAGCGCCAGGCCGCCCAGGCCGCTCGCGCCGGTGTCCCCGGCCGCGGTGACCGCCGTGGCCGTGGCGACCGTCCGAGCCGTGGCGGCGACCGTCCGAACCGTGGTTCGCGCGGTTCCCGTGGCGCCGACGCGCCCGCGGTGACCGAGGCGCCGGCCGGCGGCGACACCGCCGCGGCCGCCACTCCCGCTGAGACCCAGGAGGGCTGACCGTCATGCTGATGCCCCGTCGGCTGAAGCACCGCAAGCAGCACCACCCCAAGCGCACCGGCGCGGCCAAGGGTGGCACCAAGCTGGCCTTCGGTGACTTCGGTATCCAGGCGATCGAGGGTCACTACGTGACCAACCGACAGATCGAGTCGGCGCGTATCGCGATGACCCGTCACATCAAGCGTGGCGGCAAGGTGTGGATCAACATCTACCCCGACCGCCCGCTGACCAAGAAGCCCGCGGAGACCCGCATGGGTTCCGGTAAGGGCTCGCCCGAGTGGTGGGTCGCCAACGTCAAGCCCGGCCGTGTCATGTTCGAGCTCTCCGGTGTGCCGGAGGACGTGGCCCGCGAGGCGATGCGCCGCGCGATCCACAAGCTCCCCATGAAGTGCCGTTTCATCACGCGAGAGGCTGGTGAGTTCTGATGACGAACTCCCTGAAGGCGCACGAGCTCGACGAGCTCAACGACGTCGACCTCGAGGCGAAGCTGCGCGAGGCCAAGGAGGAGCTCTTCAACCTCCGTTTCCAGGCGGCCACCGGCCAGCTGGAGAGCCACGGTCGGCTTCGCACGGTCAAGAAGGACATCGCCCGGATCTACACCGTGGTGCGTGAGCGCGAGCTCGGCATCCGGACCGCCCCGGGTGCAAGCAACGAGGAGGCCTGAGATGGCTGAGCAGACCACTGAGCGCAACCGGCGCAAGACCGCGCAGGGCCTCGTCGTGAGCGACAAGATGGACAAGACCATCGTCGTCGAGGTCGAGGACCGCGTGAAGCACCCGCTCTACGGCAAGGTCATGCGTCGTACCAGCAAGCTGAAGGCCCACGACGAGCAGAACACCGCCGGCATCGGCGACCGCGTGCTCGTCATGGAGACCCGCCCGCTGTCGGCGACGAAGCGCTGGCGCCTGGTCGAGATTCTCGAGAAGGCCAAGTGAGCGAGGGCCGAGCGAGCGTGCTCGTCTCGGCCCGAGCGAACGCAGGCCGCGAGCATCGCGAGCAGGCCACGTGACCTGCGTCCCTCGGGGCGCATCCGGTCGGCGGCGTACGCCGTCAAATTGACCCTGGGAGGCAGGCCCAGCGACCATAGGTAGCTGGGCCTGTCGCCCGCCACATCCCTATCAGTTCGGCAAGGCTCATCCGCCCTGGACGCGGCTGAGAACCAGCTCGACAAGGAGAAGTAATGATCCAGCAGGAGTCGCGACTCAAGGTCGCCGACAACACGGGTGCGAAGGAGATCCTCTGCATCCGCGTTCTCGGTGGCTCGGGTCGTCGCTACGCCGGCATCGGTGACGTCATCGTCGCCACCGTGAAGGACGCGATCCCCGGTGGCAACGTCAAGAAGGGTGACGTCGTCAAGGCCGTCGTCGTGCGCACCGTGAAGGAGCGCCGTCGTCCGGACGGTTCCTACATCCGCTTCGACGAGAACGCTGCCGTCATCCTCAAGAACGACGGCGAGCCGCGAGGCACCCGCATCTTCGGCCCGGTCGGCCGCGAGCTGCGCGACAAGAAGTTCATGAAGATCATCTCGCTGGCGCCGGAGGTGCTCTGACTCATGGGTAAGAGCCACATCAAGAAGGGCGACACCGTCAAGGTGATCGCGGGCAAGGACAAGGGCGCCGAGGGCAAGGTCATCGCCGTCATCCCGTCCGAGGAGCGCGTGATCGTCGAGGGCGTCAACCGGGTCAAGAAGCACACCAAGGTGCAGGACCAGGGCGGCCGCGCCGGCACCACCGGCGGCATCGTCACCACCGAGGCCCCGATCCACGTCTCCAACGTGATGCTGCTCGAGGACGGCGAGACCGTCCGCGTGGGCTTCCGCCGCGACGCGGTGACCAAGCGCCGCCCGGACGGGTCGACGTACGCCGCCGAGCGCAGCGTCCGCATCTCGCGCAAGACCGGTAAGGAAATCTGACATGACCGAGACCGCAGTGAAGACGGCTCCGCGTCTCAAGGCCAAGTACCGCGCTGAGATCGCGCCGGCCCTGCAGCAGCAGTTCGAGATCGCGAACGTCATGCAGATCCCCGGCCTGACCAAGATCGTGGTCAACATGGGTGTCGGCGAGGCTGCTCGCGACTCCAAGCTGATCGAGGGCGCCGTCCGCGACCTCACCGCGATCACCGGCCAGAAGCCGCTGGTCAACCGCGCCAAGAAGTCGATCGCGCAGTTCAAGCTGCGTGAGGGCATGCCGATCGGCGCGCACGTCACGCTGCGTGGCGACCGCATGTGGGAGTTCCTCGACCGCCTGCTGACCCTCGCGCTGCCGCGTATCCGCGACTTCCGCGGCCTCAACGGCAACCAGTTCGACGGTCGTGGCAACTACACCTTCGGTCTCACCGAGCAGGTCATGTTCCACGAGATCGACCAGGACAAGATCGACCGCTCGCGGGGTATGGACATCACCCTCGTGACGACGGCCACCACCGACGACCAGGGTCGTGCGCTGCTCAAGGCGCTCGGCTTCCCGTTCAAGGAGAACTGAGAAAGATGGCGAAGACCGCGCTCAAGGTCAAGGCCGCTCGCAAGCCCAAGTTCGCGGTGCGCGGCTACACCCGCTGCCAGCGCTGCGGCCGCCCCAAGGCTGTGTTCCGCAAGTTCGGCCTCTGCCGGATCTGCCTGCGGGAGATGGCTCACCGAGGCGAGCTTCCCGGCGTCACCAAGTCCTCCTGGTGAGCGATCACCGTTCCAACATCCACGGACGTTGAAGGTCGCCGGCGCTGAGAGCCCGGCGAAACCACGACGAGAAAGGGCCATTCGGCCATGACGATGACTGACCCGATCGCAGACATGCTCACCCGTCTGCGCAACGCCAACCAGGCGTACCACGACGCCGTCTCCATGCCTTACAGCAAGCTCAAGCAGGGCGTCGCGGAGATCCTCCAGCAGGAGGGCTACATCACCAAGTACGAGGTCGCCGACCCCGCTGAGGGCGAGGTCGGCAAGACGCTGACCATCACCCTGAAGTACGGCCGCAACCGTGAGCGCTCGATCGCCGGCGTACGCCGCATCAGCAAGCCCGGTCTGCGTGTCTACGCCAAGCACACGGGCCTCCCCAAGGTGCTCGGCGGCCTGGGTGTCGCGATCATCTCGACCAGCCAGGGTCTGCTGACCGACCGCCAGGCGAACCAGAAGGGCGTGGGTGGGGAAGTCCTCGCCTACGTCTGGTGACGAGAGACCGAGAGAGGAGCAGAAGAACATGTCGCGTATTGGCAAGCTTCCTGTCACGGTCCCGGCCGGGGTCGACGTCGCGATCGACGGCGCCCAGGTGACCGTCAAGGGCCCGAAGGGCACGCTGTCGCACACCGTCGCCTCGCCGATCACGGTGGAGCAGAGCGACGGCGTCCTGGAGGTCAAGCGCCCCGACGACGAGCGCCAGAGCAAGGCCCTGCACGGCCTGAGCCGCACCCTGATCAACAACATGGTCATCGGCGTGACCGAGGGCTACGAGAAGAAGCTCGAGATCGTGGGCGTCGGCTACCGCGTCCTGTCCAAGGGCCCGACGCAGCTGGAGTTCCAGCTCGGCTACTCGCACCCGATCACGTTCAACGCCCCCGAGGGCATCACGTTCACGGTCGAGGGTCCGACCAAGTTCGGCGTCCAGGGCATCGACAAGCAGCAGGTCGGTGAGGTCGCGGCCAACATCCGCAAGCTGCGCAAGCCCGAGCCCTACAAGGGCAAGGGCGTCCGTTACGCCGGCGAGAACATCCGCCGCAAGGTCGGAAAGGCTGGTAAGTGACCATGGCCATCTCGCTGTCGAACAACAAGCACACCGCTGCTCGCGTCAAGTCGCGCCTGCGTCGTCAGGTCCGCGGCCGCAAGAAGGTGTCCGGTACGCCGGAGCGCCCGCGCCTCGTCGTCACCCGCTCGGCGAAGCACATCACCGCCCAGGTCGTCGACGACCTCGCCGGCAAGACGCTGGTCTACGCCTCGTCCATCGAGGCCGACCTGCGCGGTGCCGAGGGCGACAAGACCGCCAAGGCCAAGCGTGTCGGCGAGCTCGTCGCCGAGCGGGCCAAGGCGGCCGGGGTCGAGACCGTGGTCTTCGACCGGGCCGGCAACAAGTACCACGGCCGTATTGCGGCGCTCGCTGAGGGCGCTCGCGACGGCGGCCTGGCCTTCTGATCGCAAGAGCAAGAGAGTAGAGGAAGAGTCTGATGAGCGGAGCCCAGCGCGGACAGCGCGGTGGCGATCGACGCGGTGGCCGCGACGACCGTCGCGGCCAGAACGCCGAGAAGACCGCCTACATCGAGCGCGTCGTTGCGATCAACCGTGTCGCCAAGGTCGTGAAGGGTGGTCGTCGCTTCAGCTTCACCGCCCTCGTGATCGTCGGTGACGGTGAGGGTCTGGTCGGCGTCGGCTACGGCAAGGCGAAGGAAGTTCCCGCGGCGATCGCCAAGGGTGTCGAGGAGGCGAAGAAGCACTTCTTCCGCGTCCCCCGCATCCAGGGCACGATCCCGCACCCGGTGCAGGGCGAGAAGGCGGCCGGTGTCGTCCTCCTGCGTCCGGCCGCTCCTGGTACCGGTGTCATCGCCGGTGGCCCGGTGCGCGCCGTGCTCGAGTGCGCCGGCATCCACGACGTGCTGAGCAAGTCGCTCGGTTCGTCCAACCAGATCAACATCGTCCACGCGACGGTCGAGGCCCTCAAGATGCTCGAGCAGCCCGAGTCCGTCGCGGCTCGCCGCGGCATGAGCGTCGAGGACGTCGCTCCGGCCGCCCTGCTCAAGGCGCGGGCCGAGGCTCCGGCGGAGGTGTCGGCCTGATGGCACAGCTGAAGGTCACACAGAACAAGGGCCTCGTCGGCCTGAAGAAGAACCAGCGTGAGACCCTGCGCACGCTCGGCCTGAAGCGGATCAACGACGTGGTCGTCAAGGAGGACCGCCCGGAGATCCGGGGCATGGTCAACACCGTCCGTCACCTGGTGACGGTCGAGGAGGTCGACTGACATGACGCTCAAGCTTCACAACCTGCACCCGGCTCAGGGCGCGAAGACCGCCAAGACCCGCGTCGGTCGCGGTGAGGGCTCGAAGGGCAAGACCGCCGGCCGTGGCACCAAGGGCACCAAGGCCCGCTACCAGGTCAAGGTCGGCTTCGAGGGTGGCCAGATGCCGATCCACATGCGGCTCCCGAAGCTGCGCGGGTTCAAGAACCCGTTCAAGGTGGAGTTCCAGGTGGTCAACCTCGCCAAGCTCAACGAGCTGTTCCCGGAGGGTGGCACCGTCACCCCCGAGCTCCTCGTCGAGAAGGGCGCGGTCCGCAAGGGCCAGCCGGTCAAGGTCCTCGGTCAGGGCGACCTGACCGTCAAGGTCGAGGTCAGCGCGAACGCGTTCTCCGGCTCCGCCAAGGAGAAGATCGAGGCCGCCGGCGGGACCGTCACGGTCCTCTGAGGTCTCGCACCAGCTCGTGTTCACTGGGAGCGCGGACGGGCACCCCGTCGAGGGGCACCCCGTCCGCGCTCTTCGTTTCCCCAGCCTGTTAGGCTGCGCGGGGCTTCGCCGTGGCCGCCAGGGCCCCTGCGAAACTTGATCGTCGAAAGAGGAACCCATCCGTGCTTGGCGCGTTCGCTTCCGCGTTCCGGACTCCGGATCTGCGCAAGAAGCTGCTGTTCGTCCTGATGGTCATCGTGATCTTCCGGGCGGGCTCGCAGATCCCTGCCCCCGGTGTCGACGTCGCGAACGTCCAGGAGTGCATCAACGGGGTGAAGTCGGGGTCCGGTCAGGGTCTCTACAACCTGGTCAACCTGTTCTCCGGCGGGGCGCTGCTCAAGCTGACGATCTTCGCCCTCGGCATCATGCCCTACATCACCGCGAGCATCATCTTGCAGTTGCTCGTCGTCGTGATCCCGCGGCTCGAGGCGCTGAAGAACGAGGGCCAGGCCGGCCAGACGAAGATCACGCAGTACACCCGCTATCTCACGCTGGGTCTCGCCGTGCTCCAGGCGACCGGCATCGTCGCGCTCGCGCGCTCGAAGAACCTGCTCCAAGGGTGTAGTCAGGACCTGTTGCACGACGACAGCACCAAGACGTTCCTCGTCATGGTCGTGACGATGACCGCGGGCACGGCGGTCATCATGTGGCTCGGTGAGCTCATCACCGAGCGCGGGATCGGCAACGGGATGTCGATCCTGATCTTCACGCAGGTCATCGCGACGTTCCCCGCCACGATGTGGTCGGTCAAGCAGGACCACGGCTGGTGGATGTTCACGATCGTGACGGTGATCGGCCTGGCGATCATGGCCGCCGTCATCTTCATCGAGCAGGCACAACGCCGGATCCCGGTGCAGTACGCCCGCCGCATGGTGGGGCGGCGCATGTTCGGTGGCAGCTCGACCTACATCCCGCTCAAGGTCAACCAGGCCGGCGTCATCCCGGTGATCTTCGCGAGCTCGCTGCTCTACCTGCCGGCGATGGCCGCGCAGTTCAACCAGAACAGCAAGTCCCGCTGGGTCACCTGGATCAACGACTACCTCGTGCGAGGCGACCACCCGCTCTACATGGCGGTGTTCTTCCTCCTCATTGTCTTCTTCACCTACTTCTACGTGTCGATCACCTTCAACCCGCACGAGGTGGCCGACAACATGAAGAAGTACGGCGGCTTCATCCCCGGGATCCGGGCGGGCAAGCCGACCGAGGACTACTTGTCCTACGTCCTGTCCCGCATCACGCTGCCGGGCTCGCTCTACCTCGGTCTGATCGCGCTCATCCCGCTGATCGCGCTCGCGCTGATCAACGCCAACCAGAACTTCCCGTTCGGTGGCACGTCGATCCTCATCATGGTCGGCGTCGCCCTCGACACGGTGAAGCAGATCGAGAGCCAGCTCCAGCAGCGCAACTATGAAGGATTCCTGCGATGAGGTTCCACCCCAGAAAATCACTCGCTTCGCTCGCGATTTCCAGGGGGCCCCGGAAATGCGATTGATCATCATGGGCCCGCCGGGCGCCGGTAAGGGCACCCAGGCGAAGTTCATCGCCGAGCACTTCGGCATCCCGGCCATCTCCACCGGCGACATCTTCCGCGCCAACGTCTCCGCCGGCACGCCGCTCGGCGTCGAGGCGAAGAAGTACATGGACGCGGGGGAGTACGTCCCCGACGAGGTCACCAACCTCATGGTCCGCAACCGGATCGACGAGCCCGACGCCGAGCACGGCTTCCTGCTCGACGGCTACCCGCGCACGCTCGCCCAGGTCGACGAGCTGGACGGCATGATCGGGTTCACCGGTCACCGGCTCGACGCCGTCGTGGTGCTGACCGTCGACCAGGAGGAGATCGTCCAGCGCCTGCTGCAGCGCGCCGAGGTCGAAGGTCGCGCCGACGACACCGAGGACGTGATCCGTCGCCGCCAGGAGGTCTACCTCGAGCAGACCGAGCCGCTCATCGCCGTTTACAAGGAGCGTGGCCTGGTCCACGAGATCGACGGCATGGGTGAGGTCGAGGACGTCACCAAGCGCGTCTTCAGCGCCCTCGACGTGGTTCCTGAATCCTGACGTACCGGTTTTCTGATGGGACTGTTCGACCGCGGCGTTCAGATCAAGACGCCTGACCAGATCGACGCGATGCGTCGGGCCGGCGTCGTCGTCGGGGAGACGCTCGAGGTGCTGCGCGCCTCGGTGCGTCCCGGGATGACGACGGCCGAGCTCGACGCGATCGCGGAGGACCAGATCCGGTCCCGGGGAGCCGTGCCGTCGTTCAAGGGCTACCACGACTTTCCGGCGTCCATCTGCGCGTCGGTCAACGACGTCGTGGTCCACGGCATCCCGGGGGAGCAGGTGCTCGCCGAGGGCGACGTGATCTCGATCGACTGCGGCGCGATCGTCGATGGCTGGCACGGCGACTCGGCGATCACGGTGGCGCTCGGCGCGGTGTCGCCCGAGGTGACGGAGCTGATGCGCGTCACCGAGCAGGCGATGTGGCACGGCATCGCGGCCGCGCGCCTCGGGGGCCGGGTCACCGACATCAGCCACGCGGTCGAGAGCTACGTCCGCAGCCAGCCTCGCGGGGCGTCGTACGGCATCGTCGAGGAGTACGTCGGCCACGGCATCGGCTCGGAGATGCACCAGGCGCCGAACGTCCCGAACTTCGGCAAGCCCGGCCGTGGGCCCAAGCTGCAGCGCGGCCTCGCGCTCGCCGTGGAGCCGATGATCACGCTGGGCACCAAGGAGACCGAGGTGCTCGAGGACGAGTGGACGGTGATCAGCCTCGACGGCAGCCCGGCCGCCCACTTCGAGCACACCTTCACCCTGACGCCGAACGGTCTCTGGGTGCTCACCGCCCTCGACGGCGGGGAGCAGATGCTCCGCGAGCTCGGCGTTCCCTTCGGCGGGCGCTGACCTCCGACTCCGGCACGGGCCGGGACGCTCACCACGGTGAGGGTCCCGGCCCGTTCTCGTTGACCGGCCCGCGGACCGGGTTGACTCGTTAGGTAAGGCTGACCTTAGTATCGTCCTATGAATGACGAGCAGGTTCCGCCCACCGTTCTGGTGACCGGTGCCGCGTCGGGGATCGGGAGGGCGACCGCGCTTCGCCTGGCCGGCTCCGGTGCGGCCCTCGCCCTGCTGGACCTCGATCGTGAGGGCCTGGCGCTGACCGCGAAGGAGGCCCGCGCCGCAGGAGCCTGCGCCGTCTTGGACCGCGTCGTCGACGTGGGCTCGCGCTCACAGGTGCGGGTCGCGTTCGCTGCTGCCGAGCGCGAACTGGGCGCGCTCTCCGGGCTCGCCTGTGCCGCCGGGATCCTCGTCCCGGGCGGGCTGGCTGACCTGGTGCCCTCCGACTGGGACCGGCACCTCTCCGTCAACGCCACCGGCGTCCTGAACTGCCTCCAGGCGGGGGCGACCCACCTGCGTGACGGTGGCGCGGTCGCCGTGGTCAGCTCGAACGCGGCCCGCGTCCCGAGGACGGGGCTGCTCGCCTACGCCGCGTCCAAGGCTGCGGCGTCCGCCGTCACGCGGTGCGCAGGGCTCGAGCTCGCGGCGCGTGGCATCCGCTGCAATGTGGTGGAGCCCGGGTCGACGGACACGCCGATGCAGCGCGACCTCTGGCCCGACCCCGAGGTGGGCCGCGCCGCCGCGCTGCAGGGCGACCCGGCGTCGTACCGCCTCGGGATCCCGCTCGGCCGCATCGCCGACCCCGACGACGTCGCCGCGGTGGTCTGCTTCCTGCTTTCCGACGCCGCGCGCCACGTCACCCTCCAGCAGGTGTACGTCGACGGGGGTGCGTCGCTGTGACGGCCGTCGAGGAACTGGTCGGGGCGGGCACGCGCGGCCGCCATGCGGCGTACGACGTCCCACTGGTCTTCACCGGGGACGACGGCTTCACCGCGGCCGAGCTCCGCGGCACGAGCGTGGCCGAGCACACCGACGCTGCGTGGGCCGACCAGGTGGTCACGGGTCTGTGGCCGGGGGAGCGGGCGCTCGTCGCGTTGTCGTTCGCGCCCGGCGGTCGCGGCGTCGCCCACCGGGTCGTGCCGCTCCCGGGTGGCCCGGCGGCGCGCGACGAGGCCGTCGCCCGCCACCGCGTGCGCGCCGTCCCGACGCCGGCGGCCTACGCCGACCAGGTGCGCGCGGCGCTCGGGCGGATCGCGGACGGCCAGGTCGACAAGCTCGTCCTCGGCCGGTGCCTCGAGGCGGTCAGCCACCCGCCGCTGCGCCCCGACACGGTCGTCGCCGGACTGCTGTCCGCGCGACCTGGACGCTATGTCTTCAGCCTGCCGCTCGACGCGGCGCCGGACGCGCCCGTGCTGCTGGGCGCCAGCCCGGAGCTGCTGGTGCGCCGACGCGGCGCGCTCGTCGCGAGCACCCCGTTGGCGGGCTCCGTGCCGCGCAGTGCGGATCCCGCCGAGGACCGGAGGCGGGCGGAGGCGCTCCAGGACTCGGCCAAGGACCTCGCCGAGCACGCCTACGTCGTCGACGGCATCGTCGCCGCCCTCCGCGACGTGTGCGTCGAGGTCGACGCTCCCGCGCGCCCGCAGCTGCTCTCCACCGACACGCTGCACCACCTCGCCACGCCGATCCGCGCCCGCCTGGCCGGAGACGGCCCGTCGGCGCTGCGGCTCGCCCAGCTGCTGCACCCGACGCCGGCTGTGGGCGGCGTGCCGACCACGGCGGCCCTCGCGGCGATCACGGAGCTCGAGGGCGACCTGCGCGGTCCCCTCGCCGGCGCCGTCGGCTGGGTCGACGGTCGCGGGGACGGGGAGCTCGCCGTCACGATCCGAGCCGGCGTCCTCGACGGTGAGCGGCTCCGGCTCTTCGCGGGAGCCGGCATCGTCGCCGGCTCCGACCCCGAGCTCGAGGTGCGTGAGACGGCGGCCAAGCTCGCCACGATGGCGCACGCCGTCGGTCTCGACCTCGCCGGCGAGGTGATCGCATGACGACCCCGACCCGGTCGACGCGGTCTCGGGCGCTGCCCTACCCACGCCACGGCGAGGCCGAGCGCCGTCGCTTCCGCGAGCTCGGGCTGTGGACGCCGGAGTCCTTCGCGGACTTCGTCGTCGACCGGACGAGGAGGTACGCCGCCAACACCGCCGTCGTCGGCCGTGACTGCCACGGCGCCGAGGTGCGCTGGACGTATGCCGACCTCGGCCAGCAGGCCGCGCTCGCGGCGCGGCGGCTGGCGTCGTACGGCGTGGCGCGGGGTGACCGCGTCGTCGTCGCCCTGCCCAACGTGGTGGAGTACCTCGCGGTCGTCCTCGGGCTGTTCCGGATGGGCGCGGTCCCGGTGTTCGCGCTGCCGACGCACCGCGAGATCGAGCTGGGGCAGTTCTGCACGATCGCCGACGCCGCGGCGCTCGTCGTCGTCGGCGACCCCGACGGCACCGACCACCGCGGGCTCCACAAGCTGGTGTCCGACCGGGTCGCCGAGCAGGGCGTCGAGCCGCCCGTGCTCGTCGACGTGGAGGAGTGGGAGCGCGGCGACGCGGGCGGCGTTGCGGTGGAGGTGGCCGACGTGGCCGCGGACGAGCTGGCGTTCCTCCAGCTCTCCGGCGGCACGACGGGGATCTCGAAGCTGATCCCGCGCGCCGCGGAGGAGTACCTCTACTCCGTGCGCGCGTCCGCCGAGATCTGCGGCCTCGACCAGGACACCGTGATGCTGGTCGTGCTGCCGGCCTCCCACAACTTCCCGATGAGCTCGCCGGGCATCCTCGGCGTCCTCCACGCCGGCGGGACGGTCGTGCTGGCGCCCGACCCGAGCCCACGGACCGGCTTCGCGCTCATCGCGCGGGAGCACGTGACCGTGACCGCCCTGGTGCCGCCGCTCGCCCAGGCGTGGATCTCGGCGGCACGCCGGCGCCGGCCTGACCTCAGCAGCCTGCGGACCGTCCAGGTCGGCGGTGCCAAGCTCAACGACGTCGTCGCCCGCGACGTCGAGCCGGTGCTGCACGGACGTCTCCAGCAGGTCTTCGGAATGGCCGAGGGCCTGGTCAACTACACCCGCGACGACGACCCCGACGAGCTGGTGCTGACGACGCAGGGCCGCCCGATGAGCGCCTACGACGAGGTTCGGGTCGTCGATCCGGACGACCCGTCGCGCGAGGTGACCGACGGGCAGGAGGGCGCGCTGCTCACCCGCGGGCCCTACACCATCCGGGGCTACTACGGCGGCCCGTCCTGGACCGAGGCGGTCAACGCCTCCTCGTTCACCGAGGACGGGTTCTACCGCACCGGTGACCTCGTGCGACGCCATCCGTCGGGCCACCTCACCGTCACCGGGCGGGACAAGGACCAGATCAACCGGGCCGGCGAGAAGATCGCCACCGACGAGATCGAGGGTCACCTGCTCGCCCGGCGCGAGGTGCTCGACGCGGTGGCCGTCGGCCTGCCCGACGCCTACCTCGGCGAGCGGATCTGTGCCGTCGTACGCCTTGAGCCGGGCGCCGAGCGTCGCCCCGAGGAGCTCGCCGAGGCCCTGCGCACGGCGGGACTGGCGACGTACAAGATCCCCGACTCCTTCGTCTTCCTCGACGACTTCCCGGCCACGCACGTCGGCAAGAACAGCCGCCGCGAGCTGCGCCGCCTGCTGACCGACCAGCTGGCCGACCAGCTGACCGACTGACCACCGACCCCTTCGAAGGGAAGCGACATGGCCCTGCCGACCCTCATCGAGTACGCCGCCCCCGTCCCGCCCCAGCGGGCGCTCCCGCTGAGCACCGCGCCGTGGGTCCTGGACCCGACGCGCGCCGCGGTGCTCGTGCACGACCTGCAGCGCTACTTCCTGCGGCCCTACGCACCGGGCTGCGAGGCCCTGACCGGCGCCCTCCAGGCGACCGCCCGGATCCTCACGGCCGCGCGCGCCGCCGGGGTGCCGGTGTTCTACACCGCCCAGGACGGCGACCACGCCGACCGCGGGCTGCAGGCCGACCTGTGGGGCCCGGGCATGTCGGCCGTCGCCGACCACACCGGGGTCGTGCCTGAGGTCGCGCCGGCGCCCGAGGACACGCTGCTGGTCAAGCGGCGCTACAGCGCCTTCGCCAAGAGCGACCTCGCCGAGCGGCTCGCCGGGGCGGGACGGGACCAGCTCGTCATCACCGGTGTCTACGCCCACATCGGCATCACCGCGACCGCCTTCGACGGCTTCCAGCGGGAGGTGCAGCCGTTCGTCGTCGCGGACGCGGTCGCCGACTTCGGCGCTGACCAGCACGCCCGCGCCCTGGACCAGATCGCGGCCTGCTGCGGTGTCGTCGCGCTCGCCGACCACGTCGTCGCGGCCTTCACCCCCGGGCGCGCGGATGGCTGGGACGGCCAGGTGCGGGCCGCGCTGGCGCGGCTCCTGCCGACCGAGCTGGTCGAGCGCGCCTTCGCCGAGCCGGAGGCGGACCTCTTCGAGCTGGGCCTCAACTCGCTGCAGGCCTTCGACATGCTCGACGACCTGGCCGATGCGGGCGTGGACATCGACTTCGGGGAGTTCACCCGCCGCGCCTGCGTCGCCTACCTGGTCGAGCAGGGCGAGCGGGTGGGGTCGCCGGCGTGACGGGCGGCTGGCTCCCGCTCACCGCCGCCCAGCGCGGCCTCTTCTTCGCCCACGAGCTGGCCCCGGACAATCCGTGCTACACGACGGCGGAGGTCGTCGAGCTCACCGGTGCCGTGGACGAGGAGCGGCTGCGGGCGGCGCTCCTGGCGGCGTACGACGAGTTCGAGCAGCTCCGGGCGACGTTCCGCCTCACCCCCGACGGCCCGCAGCAGCGGGTCGGGCCGGCGGCGGGAGCCTGGCTGGAGGTCGTCGACATGGACTCGGCGGATGCGGCCGAGGAGTGGCTGCGCGCCGACCTCGCCGCGCCGATGGACCTCGCCACCGGTGCCGTGCGCAGCGCCCTGCTGCGCCTGCCGGACGCGGCCTGGTGGTATCACGCCGCGCACCACGTCGTCCTCGACGGGTACGGCGTGCAGCAGCTGCTCAAGCGGGTCGCCGAGCTCTACGCGGCGTGTGACACCCAGAGTGCGCCGGAGCGCACGCTGGATGTCACATCGCTGGCCGAGCTGGTGGGCAGCGAGCCTGCCGACCCCGACGGTCTCGCCGCCTGGGACGCCCGGCTCGCGGCGATGAGCGGCCCGGCCTCGCTCGCCGGCCGCGAGGCAGCGCCCTCGCCACGGGCGATCAAGCGGAGCATCGTCCTCAGCGACGCGCAGCAGCAGGCGATCGCCCAGGGGGCGCGTCGTCTCGGGGTCGGCTGGCCGGACCTCGTGGTCGCGGCCGTCGGCGGCTACGTCGCCCGGATGGCGGGGCTCGCCGCCGCCCGGGTGGGGCTCCCGCTGATGAACCGCTCCCTGCCCGGCCGCGGCACGCTTCCCTCGGCCCGGACCGTCTGCACCGCCATGAACGTCCTGCCCGCGACGATCCCCGCCGACGGCACCGTCGCCGAGGCGCTCGCCGCCACCGCGGCCGAGCAGGCGGCGCTGCGCGAGCACCCGCTCACCCGGCAGGAGGAGCTCACCCGACGGCTCCATGCCCGCGACGCCGGCGCCCAGCTCTTCGGCGCGCAGGTCAACCTGGTGCCCTTCGAACTCGAGGTCGAGCTGGCCCACCCCGACGGGCGCCGCGCGACCGGCGCCGTCCGCAACCTGACCGCCGGGCCGGTCGAGGACCTCACCGTCTGTCTGCGCGGGACGCCCGGCCGGCGTCGTACCGTCCGGCTCGAGATCGACGCCAACCCGGTGCTCTACGCGGCCGATGAGGTCGAGCTCCACCTCGCGCGGCTGGCCGCCTGGCTGGAGACGTACGCCGGCGCCGACCCTGCCACCCGGGTGGACGACCTTCCGCTGCTGACCGAGCGGGAGCGCGTCTGGGTCACCGAGGAGGTCAACGACACCGCCGTCACGCGCGAGAGCGCGACCCTGGGGCAGCGGTTCGCGGAGCAGGCGGCGCGCACGCCCGACGCGGTGGCGCTGGTCCTCGGTGGCGAGACGCGGACCTACGGACAGCTTCTCGCGGCCGCCCGTCGGGTCGCGGCGGGACTCGCAGCGCAGGGTGTCGGGCCGGGTGACGTCGTCGGCGTCGCCCTGCCGCGCGGGTTCGCGCTCTACGAGGTGATCCACGGCATCCAGCTCCTCGGGGCGGTCTACCTGCCGCTCGACCCCGACCTGCCCGAGGCCCGGGTCGCCGGGATGCTCGAGGACGCGGGCGCGGCGCTGATCGTCGCGCCGGACACGATCCCCGACGCCGAGCCCGAGGGCGCGCTGCCGGGTGCCGACGTGGACGGGCCGGCGTACCTGCTCTTCACCTCGGGCTCGACGGGACGGCCCAAGGGCGTGCTGGTCGGGCATCGCGCGATCGACAACCGGCTGGCCTGGATGCAGCACCACCTGCCGCTCGGGGTCGGCGACCGGGTGCTGCACAAGACGCCGATCTCGTTCGACGTCTCGATCTGGGAGCTCTTCTGGCCGCTGCAGGTCGGCGGCTGCGTCGTCATCGCGGAGCCGGGCGCGCACCGCGACCCGCGGGCGCTCGCCGACCTGGTCGCGACGGAGAAGGTCACGACGCTCCACTTCGTGCCCTCGATGCTGCGGGCCTTCCTCGCCGACCGGCGGGCGCGGGAGCGGGTCGCCGCGGCCGGCGTACGCCACGTGGTGACGAGCGGTGAGGCGCTGACGCCGGACCTGGTCGCGGGCTGCGCGGCGTGGTTCGGCGTGCCGCCGATCAACCTCTACGGGCCCACCGAGGCCGCCGTCGACGTGACGTGCTGGGATTGCGCCGTGGGGGAGGAGTCGGTCCCGATCGGCCGGCCGGTCCAGAACACGCGGTGCTTCGTGCTCGACGCCGAGCTGCGCCCGGTCCCGGTCGGCGTGGCCGGCGAGCTGTGGCTCGGCGGCGTCCAGCTGGCCGACGGCTACGTCGGGCGGCCGGATCTGACCGCCGAGCGGTTCGTCGAGACCGGCTACGGCCGGCTCTACCGCACCGGAGACCTCGCCGCCTGGCGCCCGGACGGCGCCCTGCGCTATCTCGGCCGCACCGACGACCAGGTGAAGATCCGCGGCCAGCGGGTCGAGCTCGGCGAGATCGAGTCGGCGGTGGCCGGCGTGCCCGAGGTCGCCGGCGTCGCGGCCGGGGTGGTCGGCCAGCGACTGGTCGTGTGGTTCGTGCCGGGCCAGGGCGTGAGCGCGGAGACCGCCGCGCGCGCGCTCCGGGCGGCCGCCGCCGCCCGGCTGCCGGAGTCGTGGCTGCCCCATCACTGGGTGGCGGTCGAGGAGATCCCGCTCGGGACGAGCGGCAAGACCGACCGCAAGCGCCTCGCCGCGAGCGCTCCGCCGGTGCTCGAGGCGGGCGCCGGCGAGACCGGTCCGCGCGGTCTGCTCGAGCAGCGGCTCTGTGCGGTGGTCGCCGACGTGCTCGAGCTGCCGGTCGTCGGCCCGAACGCCGACTTCTTCGCCCTGGGCGGGGACTCGCTGCGCGTGCTCCGGCTCCTCGGCGCGGTCGAGGAGGAGGTGGGCGTGACGCTCACGCTCGGCGACGTCTTCGCGCATCCCACCCCGAGCGGGCTCGCCGCGATCGTCGCCGGGACGGGTGAGCGGGCGGCCGAGACGGATGAGGTGCTGACGCTGCGTCCCGCTGCCGACAGCGAGAAGGCGCCGCTCTTCCTGCTCCCGCCCGCGGGCGGGCTGGGTTGGTGCTACACCGGCCTGCTCCGCTCCCTCCCGGCCGACCAGGGGGTCCACGCCATCCAGGCGCCGGGCCTCGCCGAAGGGCGACCCGAGCCGGTGGCCGATCTCGACGCCCTCGCCAATCGGCAGCTGGCCGCGATCCGCTCCGTCGTCGGCGACGGGCCGTTCCATGTCGCCGGCTGGTCGCTCGGGGGGATGGCCGCCCACGCGGTCGCCGCGGCGGCCCGCGCCGACGGGCAGAGGGTCGACGCCGTCGTACTCCTGGACGCCTATCCCTGTGACCAGTGGCAGCACCTCGCCGAGCCGACCGAGCAGGAGGCGCTCGTGGGCGTGTTGCGGCTCGGCGGTCTCGAGCCGCCCGATGGCCCGCTCGACCGCGCGACGGCGGTGCGGCTGCTGCGGGAGTCCGGGAGCGCGGTCGGGGAGCTGCCCGAGGGCGTGATCGAGGGGTGTCTCGCCTCGGTCGTCGAGTCGGCCCGGATCGTGCGCACCTCGAAGCACGCCGTCCTCCCCGGCGACCTCACGGTGCTCGTGGCGACCGCGCCACGCGAGGAGAGCTGGCTCGACGCCACCGGCTGGAAGGCGTACGTCGCCGGGGAGGTGCGTCAGATCGAGATCGCTGCGACCCATGGCGACCTGGTCCGGCGACCGGTCGTCGACGAGGTCGGCGCGGTCCTCGCCGGGCTGCTCGATGGGTAGCCTGCGCTCCTTCGTGCGCTTCGCTGCGGTCGACGAGGTGGAGGGTGACGAGGCGCTGCTCACCGCCGTGGAGCGGGCGCGGCGCGACCGGTTGGTGCGCGCGGAGGACCGGGCGGCGTACGTCGCGGCGCACCTGCTCGCGCGGGCGTGTGTCGCGCAACTGCTCGGCATCGCCCCTGCGGAGGTGGAGCTGCGGCAGCGCTGTGCGCGCTGCGGCAGCGACCAGCACGGTGCGCCGTACGTGCCCGGTGTGCTCCTGCCGCTGCACGTCAGCCTCAGCCACACCGAGGGCTACGTCGCCGCCGTCGCCTCCCAGGTCCGCTGCGGGATCGACGTCGAGGCCGTGCGGAGCGAGCCGCCGCCGTGGGGAGCCCTCAGCGGCCCGGAGGAGGCGTGGGTCGCGAGTCAGGCCGACCCCGGGCGTGCGTTCACGCGGCTGTGGGTGCGGAAGGAGGCGCTGGTGAAGGCGGGCGTCGGCTCGCTGGAGAAGGCGGCCGCCCTGGACGTCCTCGCCGACGGCCGGCCCGCCGACCGTGCCGCCGGGCTCGTGCTGCAGGAGTGGTCCGCCGCCGGCGCGGTCGGCGTCTGCGCGTTCGGCGCTCACTGACGAACCTGCGAACGGCCCCGCTCTCCGTGGAGAGCGGGGCCGCTGCGTTGGGGGCGCTGTGTGATGGGGCTAGGTGGTCACCGCTTGACCTTCGCGGTCGGGGCCGAGGCCTTGACCAGCGTGGTGTAGCCGGCCTTGGTGCCGGTCACCTTCACCACGAGCTTCTTGCCCTTGAACTTCTTGATGACCTTGAGAGCGGCCTTGGTCGCGCCCTTGATCTTCGTGCCGTTCGCGAACCACTGGTAGTGGAACTTCGTGCCGGCGGTCCACTTCCCGGGCTTGGCGGTCAGCTTCTTCCCGATCTTCGCCTTGCCCGAGATCTTCGGCTTCGCGGCGGAGAGGCTGCCCTTGGCGACCTTCTTGGCGGCGGACGTCTTGCTCGCGGTCTGGTAGCCGGTCTTCGAGCCGGTGACCTTCACCGAGAGCTTCTGGCCGGCGTCGGCCGCGACCGGGGTGTACGACGCCTTCGTCGCGCCCTTGATGGTCTTGCCGTTGCGGAGCCACTGGTAGGCGAGCTTCGCGCCCTTGGTCCAGGAGCCGGCCCTTGCGGTCAGCTTGTGGCCGACCTTGGCGGTGCCCGAGATCGTCGGGGTGGCGGACTTCAGCGTGGCAGGCGCCGCGGCCTTCGGAGTGATCTTCCAGACCTTGTTGTCGTCCGACTTGTCGACGACGTAGACGTTGCCGCGGCCGTCGGCCTCGACGTGGTTGGCCCTCGTGACCGGCAGGTTGGCGACCTTGTTGCCGTCCAGATCGGTCACGGTCACGGTGGTGCCGCCGAAGTTGGCGGTGTAGACGCGCTTGTTGACCGGGTCGACGTCGACGCTCACCGGCTGGGTGCCGGTCGGCACCTCCTTGATGGTGGCGCCGGTGGCGGCGTCGGCGACCAGGAGCTCGTCGGTGTTCTGGCTGGCGACGTAGAGGCGGCCGGCGTGGTAGGCGATGCCGGTCGCGCCGCGACCGTCGGTCTCGATCCCCGGGAGGGTGAGCAGCTTCACGTCACCGGACTCGGTGTCGATGGCGGCGACCTTGTCGCTGCTCAGGCTCGGGGAGTAGAGCGTGTGGGTGGCCGCGTCCAGGGTGAGGCTCACCGGGTTGAAGACGGCGCGGTCGCCGGTGTCGATGTTCGTGACGTGCGCGTACGGCGTGCCGTCCCCGTTGTTGTCGCCACCCTCGAAGACGGCGATGTAGCCCTCGCCGCTGCTGCCCTCGCTCGCCGAGCTGATGAAGACCTGGTTGGTCGACGGGTCGTAGACGACGTCGCGACCGTGGCCGACCGTGGCGTCGGTGTCGGCGCTGGTGAACTGCTTGAGCAGCGTCAGGTCGTCCTCGGAGTAGACCGCGACGGTGTTGGCGCGGGTGTTGGTCACCCACACGGTGCCGTTGACGTCATCGACGCCGATGCCGAACGTCGTCTGGCCGGCGTTGCCGTCCTTGTCGCTCACCTGGGTGACGTCGTGGATGGACTCCTCGACCGCGAGGGTGTCGGGGTTCAGCTTGTAGAGCCCGTTGGTGTCGGAGACGTAGAGCGCCTTCTGCTTGGCGCTGTAGGCCGACTGATAGAGGCCCGCGCCCACGTCGCCGGACTTGGTGGAGGTGATGGTGAACTTGTCGGCACCGACGACCGTGTTGTCCGGTGAGATCTTCGCCGAGGAGGTGTACGTCGCGTCCGGTCCGGTCTGGGTGACGGTGACCGTCTGGGTGCCGAGCTCCGCGGCCGCGGCGATCTGGTAGGCGACCGTCGCGGTGCCGTCGTCGGCGGCGGTCACCGGCAGGCCGGTGAAGGTCGCGCCGGGAAGGTCGATGCCGGTGATCTGCGCGCCGCCCGGGAGGTTGGCGAGCGAGAGCGTCCCACTGCTGCCCTGGGTGAGCGCGGAGAAGGTCAGCGCCGGGAGGACGTCGACGCTGGCGGTGAAGGTCGTGCCCTGGTCGCCGGTGAGGGCGACGGTGTGAGCGCCGGCGCGCAGCGAGCCGTCGGCGAAGACGAGGGTCGCACCGCTGAGCGAACCGTCGTCGGCGGCCGTGGCATGGTCCGCCGTGGTCGCCGCAGTGCCGCGCCCGATGGTCCAGGTGGCCGATGCGCCGTCGACGGTCGCGGTCACGTTCTCGCCGGCGATGAAAGCGCCGGAGGCGGCGGCCGGGGTGAGGGTCACCTGATCGGCTGAGGCGCCGCGGCCGCCCGTGGTGGACGAGACCGTCACCTTGTCACCGATGGTGAAGGTGAGCAGCACGCTGCGTCCCTTGTCACCGCTCTCCATCGACCCGGTGAGCAGGCGAAGCGTGTGCGTGGTGCCGACCTCCCACGCAGTATCGAGAGCCGGCGAGGTGTTGTCCGGAGTGGGGAACGGAATGTCGGCGCTGAAGTTGCCGTCGGCGTCCGCTTCGATGGCGTCCCAGACGTCGAAACCGTCGGCGGACTCGCCCGTCGCCGGGTTGGTGACGGGGCCGTCCGCCGGCTCGGTGTCGAGCGCTTCGCCGAGCTTGACCGCGATCGTCGAGCCGTTGTCCGGGTCGCTGCCACCTGTCCAGCCGGAGCCTTCGAGGTGGATCTTGTTGCCGATGACGACGACATCGTCGACTGACGCGCTCGCACCGTCGGACGTGGACTGGGTGTCGGCGTACGCAGGTGCGATGGCGGAGACGCCGCCGAGGCCGACGACCGCCGCGGTAGCGAGCCCGACGATGCGGACGGCGCGGCGGTGAGGCAGGGGAGTGGTCACGGATCTGACTTCCTGGTTCGTGGGACGTACCGAGACGTACCCGATCTAGTTAGGTGAGGCGACCCTAACTTAGGTCTGACAAAGTTCGGAAGGGTGTTCATGCCGTGGGCTGGATCGCGCCGCGCCTCCCTAGACTCCGGGCCATCGGGCGGACGGAGGGGCGATGGCGGCGATGGGCAGCGAGCGGGCGCGGGAGACCGTGCGCCGGCTGCAGGCGGACATCATGAGCGGACGCTGGCCGGTCAACAGCCGGATCCCGACCGAGGCCGCGCTCGCGGCCGAGCTCGGCGTGGGGCGCAGCACGATCCGGGAGGCGGTCCGCAGCCTCGCCCACCTCGGCATGCTCGAGCCCGCTCCGGGGCGAGGCACGTTCGTGCGCTCGCTCAACCCCGTCCGCGGCGTACTCTCCGACTTCCTGGCGGGCCACTCCTGGGCGGACATCCTCGCCGTACGCAAGGGGCTCGAGGTGCAGGCCGCGGAGCTGGCGGCCGGTCACGCGACGCCCGAGGCGCTCGCTCGCCTGGAGGCCGCGCATCACGCGGATGTCGCGGGCGGGGACGGTGCGGAGCGGGGGCGTACGCCGGGCCAGTTCCACTCGATCCTCGTGGAGATGTCGGGCAATACCCTGCTCGCTGAGCTGTACGCCGTCATCCTTGCTGCACTGCGGCAAGGCCTGCGGGACGGTCGGGTGATGGCGGGTCAGGACGACGTGGCGCGCCGGTCCGAGCACGCCGCGCTCCTCGCCGCGATCGCGGCCCGCAACCCGACCGCCGCGGCCGCGGTGGCGGCCGGGCATGCCGAGCACGACTTCGTCGCGCGCGACTGACGCCCGGACGGCTGCGGAGGCCGCGTATCGCCAGATGGGCAGTGGGCCTCCACGAAAGATCAGACCGATGTTAGGGTCGCCTCACCTAACTGATGTCGTCTGGATCGGTTGACCCTGTCATGTCTCCTCACGTCCGCTCGTCGGCCGCTGCCCGCGCAGCGATGGCCCTCGTTCTCCTCCTGCTCCTCCCGTTCGCGCTGAGCGCCTGTGGCGAGAGCAGCACCTCGGCCGCGGGCTCCGACGGTGCCACCCGCACGGTGACCGACGTCGAGGGGACCGCAGTGACGGTCCCGGCGCACCCGACCCGCGTCGTCACGGTCAGCGAGCCGACGATCGACGGTGCCCTGGCGCTCGGTGTCACGCCGGTCGGGGCGATCGCCGGCCGTGGCCAGTCGGGCGTCCCGAACTACCTGGCCGACCTGGCCGGCGACGTACCCGTCGTCGGCTCCGTCTCCGCCCTCGACTACGAGGCGATCGCCAAGCTCAAGCCCGATCTGATCCTCGTCGATGGCACGAGCGTCAACAGCGACGACGTCCTGAAGATCCTGCGCAACATCGCGCCGACCTTCTACGCCGGGTACGCCGGCGGCGACTGGCGCGAGGAGTTCGGCCGCGTTGCCGACGCCCTCAACCTCGCGGACAAGGGCAAGAAGGTCGTGGCCGACTACGACACCCAGGTCGCGGCGGCGAAGAAGAAGCTGACGACGTATGCCGATGACACCTTCTCCATCGTGCGCTGGCAGGGTGGCTCCGCCTCGGTGATCCTCAAGGAGCTCCTCGCCGGCCAGGCGCTCACCGACCTCGGGCTGAAGCGGCCGGCCAGCCAGGACAAGCGCGGTCGCGGCCACAGCGAGCCGGTCTCGTTGGAGAACCTCGGCCAGATCGACGGCGACTACATGTTCTTCGGCACGCTCGGCGGCTCCTCGGAGGGCAACCCCGACGCCGGCGGCAGCAGCGACCTCAAGGGCGCCGAGAAGGCGCTCGCCGAGGCCCGCGAGGTGCCCGGCTGGGACCAGCTCACCGCCGTCAAGGAGAAGCACGTCATCCCCGTCGACGGCTCGCTGTGGACCTCCACCGGCGGCCCGCTGCTGATGTCGCGGCTCGTCGCCTCGGTCGTGAAGGCGCTGGCATGAACACCCCACGACGTCCTCGCTTCGCTCCGGGCGCCGCGGGGACCCCGAACAGCATGACCCGCCGGCTGCGGCTGCTCGCCGCCTTCGTGGCGCTCGCGCTCGCGCTCCCGATGGCGCTCGTCGCTGCGCTGGCGATCGCCCCGGCGTCGTACGCCGCCGGCCCGAGAACCGACAACGGCGACGGCTGGGTCTTCCTCAAGACGAGCGACCCGGTCGAGCCCGGCGGAAAGGTCGAGTTCGGCGGGAACGGCTTCACCCCGGGTGTGGAGCTCTCGATCAAGATCGACGACGGCGCGGTGACTCTCCCGAATGGCGATCAGGTCATCGCGACGGTGACGGCGGGAGCCGACGGGAAGGTCTCGGGCAGCGTCACGCTTCCGGCCTCGACGCCGGAGGGCGACCAGCACTGGCTGCGCTTCCTGGGTGCCGGGGTCTCGAAGCACACCACGACCAAGGAGGGTGCTGACGCCTTCTTCACCGTGAAGGCTCCCGTGCCATCCTCGGACCCGACCGTGTTCTTGAAGACCTCCGGATCGATCGCGCCGGGTGGTGGGATCTCCTTCGGAGGCAGCGGATTCACGCCCGGCGCCGAGGTGACCGTCAAGCTCGACGGCGTCACGGTGCTCGGCACGGTGACCGCTCTGGACAGCGGAAAGGTCACCGGGACGATGACGCTGCCGGCCGACGCGACCGAGGGGACGCACTGGCTCCACATCGCCGGTGCTGGTGCCTCGGCCGATACGCCGGCCTTCACGGTCGCCAAGGCGGCCGCGCCCACGCCGAAGCCGGAGAGCACCGGCACCGAGTCCGTGCGGATCGCCACGGCCAGCCCGGTGGCGGCGGGTGACACCCTTGCCGTTGCCGGGAAGGGCTTCGTGCCCGGCAAAGCGGTGGCGGTCAAGCTCGATGATGCCGATCAGCTCGTCACCACCCCGGCGACGCTCACCGTCGGCGCCGACGGTCGGTTCAGCGGAAACGTGATGGTCCCCGCGGGGACCACCAACGGCTGGCACTGGCTGCGGTTCCTCAGCGCGGCGAGTGATGGGAGCGGGATCTCCAAGATCGCGACCTTCGCCGTCGGCAGCCAGATGCCGGCCGGCCCGGCGCCGACGCCGGAAGGGGCGGCCGCGCCGGTCGTCAACGGCACGTGCAGCAGTGGCGCGACCGCGCAGGTGACCTTCCCCGAGCCGGTCGTCAAGCCGGGCGGCCAGCTGCACGTCGTCGGCAGCGGCTGGTGCGCGTCCACGGGCGGATCCGTCCTCGGGGTGAAGATCGACGGCGGCGCCTACAGCCGCCTCGACACGTCCGTCCTCGCCTCGAAGCCGGACACCTGGGCGATCATCCGAGCCGACAGCACGGGCGCGTTCGACGTACGCATCACCCTGCCTGACGGCACCGCGAAGACCTCGACCCCGGCGATGCTGCAGGGTGCTCACACGCTGACCCTGCTCACCGGGAGTCTCAAGGACGGCGACGTGCAGCGCTCGATCGAGTCGCCGGAGTTCATCGTCGGGAAGTACCGGCCCAACGGCCTCCCCGACCCGGTGAAGGTGAGCCAGCTGAGCACGGGCGTCACAGCGAAGGTCGTCGGCGACACGCTGCACGTGCGCGTCACGGGCGGCGAGAAGGGCGACTGGGTCTTCCTCTCCGGCCTGGCTCCGGACGGCTCGCCGCGCTATCCGTGGGGGGAGACGTGGTTCCGGCTCGGCGCCGGTGGCCGCCTCGTCACCGACCTCGGATCCGTGCCGATGATGGGAGAGAACCGGCTCGTCGTCCAGAGCGGCAACCAGGGCGAGATCGGTCGGCTGCTCGGTTGGGCGAGCGTGGTCTTCCCGGGCGGCGCTGCGCCGACCACGTCGACCACGCCGAGCACCACGCACGGCACGTCGACCGCCTCCAGTGGCTCTCCGGCCGCGACCACCCCAGGTGCGACGCCCGCGGCCGTCGGCACGACCACCGACCCGGCTCCGCCGGTCCAGTCGTACGCCGACCTGAAGGACGCCGACAAGCTGATGGCCTCCCTCGTGGGAACGGTGTGGTCGGCCAAGGTGCCGAACGCATCCGGACCGCTGTTCATCTATGTCTATGACCGGAGCCGGGCGATCCCGGCCGGTTGGATCGCGGCCGACGCGGACAAGCTGATCCGCGTCGACCTGCGGGACCTGCCGACCGCCGCCTACCGGGTGAGCGTCCAGGACGCCTCCGGCCGGCTCCTCGGCTGGGGCAACGCCGACCTCACGGCGGCGGTCGCCGAGACCGAGAGCGACGAGGCACCCGCCAGCGTGCCGGAGGTCGCCGCGCTGGCGGCGGCCGCTCCGGTCGGCTGGCTCGGCCGCCACCTCTCCGCCACCGACGGCTGGATGCTCGGCCTCGGCGCAGCCCTGCTCGGGGGCGTCGGCATCGGCGCCGTGACGCGTCGCGGAGGTGCGGCATGAGGCGCCTGCTCGGCACGCTCGGCCTGCTGGCGGCCGGTCTTCTGGTGGCGGCACCGGCCACGCCGGCGTACGCCATCCCCTCCGGCGGTGCGAGTGCGGACACGACGGGGACCTCGGCCTCGGTGAGCCCGCGCACCTTGCACCCGGGCGACACGATCCACTTCACCGTCTCGGGGTTCCCGGCGGGGGAGACGGTGAGCATCAAGATCGACGACCAGAAGTTCTGCAGCACGCTGGTCTCCTTCGGCGCCTGCGTGGTGCACCAGCAGCGGGTCGGCAGCAACGGGGTCGCGAGCGGGTCCTTCGTGCTGCCCGCCGACATCCCGGTCAACAAGAAGCATTGGCTACGCTTCCTCGCGAGCAAGGACGAGGGCGGGAAGATCACGCCCTACAGCTGCCGCGGCAACACCGACTTCACCGTCGTGGCCGCCGCCGCGCAGGCGGCCGGCGGCGAGCCGGCGGCGACCGCCACGGGCGCGCCGACCACGACCACCGGCTCATCGGCGCCGTCCGGGGCGCCGGTCACCGCGCCGAGCGTCGTCCCGGCGGGCAAGGTGCTGACGGTTCCGGCACCGGGCGGAACGGCCTCGAGCTCTTCGACGTCATCGGCGGACTCGTCGGCGGCCGGAGAGCCGAGCGCCTCCCCGTCCGCACCGGCGACCGCAACCGACGAGGCGGCCGCGACCCCCGCAGCCGCGGCCGCGGACCGGACCGACGAGAGCCACGTCCCGGTCGTCGGGATCGTCGGGCTGGTCCTCCTTGCAGCGGCCGCGCTGGGCATCGCCCTGCAGCTCCGCCGTGGCAGCAAGGGCCGTGCCTAACCGGGAGCGCAGGCTCGGGCTGCTGCTCCTCGGACTCGTCCTCCTCGTCGTCGCTGCCGCGCTGAGCCTGTCGATCGGCAGCCACCACGTCCCGCTGGGGCGGGTGTGGCGGCTGCTGCTGGACCCCGACAGCAGCTACGACGCGACGGTGCTCCGCGAGATGCGGCTGCCGCGCACGGTGGCGGGCATCGCGGTCGGCGCCGCGCTCGGCCTGGCGGGCGCGCTCATGCAGAGCCTCACCCGCAACCCGCTCGCCGACCCCGGCATCCTCGGCATCAACGCCGGCGCCTCCCTCTTCGTCGTCGCCGTGGTCGCGATCGTCGGTGTGAGCGGGATCTGGTTCTACCTCTGGTTCGCCTTCCTCGGCGCCGCGGTCGCCGCGGTCGGCGTCTACCTGCTCGCGGGCACGTCGGGGCAGATCGCCACCCCGGCACGGCTCGCCCTCGCCGGCATCGCGGTGAGCGCGGCCCTGGCGGCGATCACGCAGACGGTGATCCTGGCCGACCAGGAGGCGTTCAACGAGTTCCGCTTCTGGGTGGCCGGGTCGCTCGAGGGCCGCGGCTGGCCGGTCCTCGAGGCGGTCGCGCCCTTCCTCGTCGTGGGCGTCGTCGTCGCCCTGGCGGTCGGCCCCGCCCTCAACGCGCTCAGCCTGGGCGACGATGCCGGCCGGGCGCTCGGCGTACGCCTCGTGCGGACCCGCGCGCTCGCCATGCTCGCCGTCACGCTGCTGTGTGGCGCGGCGACGGCCGCGGTCGGGCCGATCGGCTTCGTCGGGCTGGCGGTCCCGATGCTCGCGCGTGCGCTCGTCGGCCACGACCAGCGCTGGGTGGCGCTGATGTGCCTCGTGCTCGGTCCCGTCTGGGTGCTGCTCGCCGACGTGCTCGCCCGCGTCGTCGTCGGCTCCCAGGAGACCCAGGTCGGGATCGTCGCGGCCCTCCTGGGAGCGCCCGTCTTCATCGCCGTCGTACGCCGCCGGAAGGTGCCTGCGCTGTGACGACCCATGTCCTCATCAGGGTGGGCGAGCGGTCCGTCCGGTTCCGGCGTCGGGTGGCCTGGGTGCTGCTCGCGCTCGCGGCGGCCGCCGTGGTGCTCGCCGGGATCGGGCTGATGCTCGGCGACTACGGGATCTCGCCGGGTCAGGTCCTGGCGGCGCTGACCGGGGGAGGGGACGACCGGCTGGCGGCGTACTTCGTGCGCGAGGTGCGCCTGCCGCGCGTCGTGACGGCCCTCGTCGTGGGCGCGGCCCTCGGCGTGGCCGGAAGCCTCTTCCAGAACGTCACCGGCAACCCGCTGGGCAGCCCCGACATCATCGGCTTCACGACCGGGGCGGCGACGGGTGCGCTCGTGCAGATCATCGTGCTCGGCAGCGACACGGGCTCCGTCGCGATCGGCGCGGTCCTCGGTGGACTCGGCACGGCGCTCGTCGTCCACCTGCTCACCCGACCGCACGGGCTCACCGGCCAGCGCCTCGTGCTGGTCGGGATCGGCGTGGGAGCCACGCTGACCGCCGTCGACAAGCTGCTCGTCGTACGGGCCTCGCTCGTCACCGCGCAGACCGCCGCCCAGTGGCTGGCCGGTTCGCTCAACGCGGTCCTGTGGCCGCGCGCGACCGTCGTGCTGGTCGCGGTCGCCCTCCTCATCGGCGCCGCCTTCGCGCTGGCCCGGCCGTTGCAGCTGCTGACCCTCGGCGACGACACGGCGCGGGCCGTCGGCGTCCCCGCGCAGTGGGTGCGCACCCTCGCGGTGCTCGTCGCGGTCGGGCTGGTCAGCGTCGCGACCGCTGCCACCGGGCCGATCGCCTTCGTGGCGCTGGCCGCACCGCAGGTGTCGCGCCGCCTGGCCGGCACGCCGACGTCCGGCGTCGCCGGGCCGGCGCTCACCGGCGCCGTGCTGGTGCTCGGCAGCGACCTGCTCGCCCAACGGCTGCTCGCCCCGACGGAGCTGGCTGTGGGCGTCGTGACCGGCGCCCTCGGAGGCGTCTACCTGATCGGGCTGCTGGCCCTGGAATGGAGGCGCCGGTGAGCCGGCTGGCGGCGAAGGGGCTCGAGGTCGGGTACGGCTCGGAGCGTGGCGCGCGGCGGGTCCTGCACGGCCTCGACGTCGCGATCCCCGACGGTGTCATGACCGTCATCGTGGGGCCCAACGCGTGTGGCAAGTCGACGCTGTTGCGCACCCTCGCGCGGATGCTGCCCGCCTCGGCGGGGACCGTCGTGGTCGACGGCCGGCCGACTGCGGACTACGGGCCGAAGGAGCTCGCCCGCGTCCTCGGCCTGCTGCCGCAGTCGCCCACCGCGCCCGACGGGATGACCGTCGCCGATCTGGTCGCCAAGGGGCGCTATCCGCACCAGAGCCTGCTGCGGCAGTGGTCGCGGCGCGACGAGGAGGCGGTGGCGGCCGCGATGCAGGCCGCCGACGTCGCGGCGCTCGCGCAGCGGCCGGTGGACGAGCTCTCCGGCGGCCAGCGCCAGCGCGTCTGGCTGGCGATGGCCCTGGCCCAGGAGACGCCGCTCCTGCTGCTCGACGAGCCGACGACGTACCTCGACATCGCCCACCAGCTGGAGGTCCTCGAGCTGGCCAGACGGCTCGCCCGCGAGGGGCGCACCGTCGTGGCGGTCCTGCACGAGCTCCATCTCGCGTTCCGGTACGCCGACCACCTGGTCGTCATGAGCGAGGGACGGATCGTCGCGGAGGGGGAGCCGAGCGCGATCGTCACCGAGCAGCTCATGGCCGACGTCTATGACCTGCCCTGCCGGATCATCCCCGACCCGCTGACCGGGACTCCCCTCGTGCTGCCGCTCGTCGGTACGGTGGGCCACCCCGGTGCGACGACTGCTTGAGAGGAACACGCCGGATGACGACTCACCTGCGACCTCCGAAGCCGCCGCGGCCGGAGCCGGTGCCGCGCGTCCGGAGCTGCCTCATCGACCGCCTCGCGCCCGAGGACGTGCCGATGTTCTGGGACCGGATCGCCCAGCACCTGCCCCTCGTCGAGGCGGTCGAGTCGAGTGCGCCCGGAGAGGGGCCCGGCGAGGTCGTCGTCACCTTCTGCTGGCGTGACCGTGACGCCGAGCAGGTCCTGCTCTTCGCCAACCGACTGACCGACGAGACCCAGCTCGCCGACACCCTCCTCGAGCGCCACGGCGACACCGACCTGTGGCACGCGTCGTTCCGGATGCGCGCCGACTGGCGGGCGTCGTACGCCTTCCTGATCAAGCGGCCCGGGGAGCCGGCGCCGTGGGTCGGGGACGGCCACGTCGGGCTCCGCGCTGCGCTCGACCGCGGCCTGCCGGACCCGCGCAACCCCGACTCGTGCGAGAACCGCGCCGGCACCCGCCAGTCCGTCGTCTCGCTGCCCGACGCGCCCGAGCAGCGCTGGCTCTCCCGACGGCTCGACGTGCCCGCCGGCGCCGTCGTCCGCCACGAGGGTCCGGACGGGCGCGAGGTGTGGCTCTATGACCCTGCCGACGTGCCGGCGGACGTGCCGCTCCCGCTCGTCGTCGCTCTCGACGGCGAGGTCTGGACCTCCCGCCAGTCGCTGCCGACCACGCTCGACAACCTCATCGCCGACGGCATGATCCCGCCGGTCCGCGCGGTGCTGCCCTCCTCGGGGGACCGGGAGACGCGCTGGGCGGAGCTCGGCAACGACGGTGGCAGCACCTACGTCGCCGACGAGCTCGTGCCCTGGACGCGGACCCTCCGCGCGGTGGAGGAGCGCGTCGTCGTCGTCGGGCAGAGCCTGGGTGGCCTCACCGCGCTCCGGGTGGGCCTGGCGCGACCCGACGTGGTCCGTGGCGTCGCCAGCCAGTCGGCGTCGCTCTGGCTCGACGACCTCGCGGAGCTCGTCCGGGCCGGGGTCGACACCCGGATCCACCTCGCCTGGGGCCTGCAGGAGTGGGTGCTCGACGCACCCCACCGCGCGCTCGCCGACCAGCTCGTGGAGGCCGGGATCGACGTCGAGGCCGCGCCGGTCAACGGCGGCCACGACTACGCGTGGTGGCGCGGCACCGTCGCCGACGGCCTGCGGGCACTCCTCGGATAGCGGCACCAGCCCCGCTCCGGCGAACGGCTCGTGAACGACGGACGTCGATCCGGCGACGGTCTGCGAGGACCCGTCCCGAGGGGCCGCTGAGGCCGTCTTCTCGTGGTTAGTGTGGGCGCGCATCCGCGACGGAAAGGACGGGCCACGGTGAAGAAGGTCCTGGTGACGGGCGGTGCCGGATTCATCGGACGGCACCTCACCGAGGCACTGACCACGCAGGGGGACTACGACGTCACCGTGCTCGACAACGAGTCGCTGGGCGACCGCCGCCACCTCGACCTGACGACGGTGCGGTTCCTGGCCGGCGACCTCCGCGATCGCGACGCCGTCGCGGCCGCGCTGACGGGGCAGGACGCGGTCGTCCACCTCGCCGCGGACACCCGGGTCATCGACAGCATCGAGGATCCCGCCCACAACTTCGCGAACAACGTCGTCGGCACGTTCCAGCTGCTCGAGCTGTGTCGCGAGCTCGGGGTGCCGCGGATCGTGGCGGCGTCGACCGGAGGCGCGATCGTGGGCGATGTCCCACCGCCGGTGCACGAGCGGATGGCGGCGCAGCCGACGTCGCCGTACGGTGCCTCGAAGCTCATGCTCGAGGGCTACCTGAGCGCCTACACCGCGGCGTACGGCCTCGCCGGCTGTGCCCTCCGGTTCTCCAACATCTACGGGCCCCGCTCCTTCCACAAGGGCTCGGTGGTCGCGCACTTCTTCAAGCAGGTCCTCGCCGGCGACCCGCTGGTGGTGTACGGCGACGGGAGCCAGGCGCGGGACTTCCTCTACGTCGGCGACCTGGTGGAGGGCATCCGCGTCGCGCTCGAGAGCGAGGCGACCGGCGCCTACCAGCTCGGCAGCGGTACGCCGACCACCGTGAACCAGCTGCTCGACCTCATGCGCGAGGTCACGGGCCGTGAGCTCGACGTCCTCTACAAGGACTTCCGCCCCGGCGAGGTCCGCGAGACCTGGTGCGAGATCGAGAAGGCCCGCTCCGGATTCGGCTTCGCGCCGTCCACGCCGCTGCGCGAAGGCCTGGCGAAGACGTGGGCGTGGTTCGCCGCCCAGCAGCAGGTCTGACGACGGCGTGACGAGGAGCTGACGATGTCGCTGAAGGACAGTCTCAAGAACGTCCTCGCCCGGCCCGAGGCCGACCTGGAACGGATCGAGGCGGCGCGACGCGAGGCGGTCCTCGACTACCAGCGCGAGGTCGCGCAGCGCGAAGAACGCCGCCGGGAGCGGAAGGCTGCTCGCCAGGAGCAGACGCGTGCCGAGCGTTGGGCCCGTGGCGACGACCTCCCGGCGTACTACGACGACGTGACCCGGGGACGCATCGCCCGGGTGCGCCCGCGCACCATGACCGCGCACGCGAAGCTCGACGCGCTCATCGAGGCGACACGCTACGTCGTGCGGCAGCGGATCCCCGGCGAGGTCGTCGAGTGCGGCGTCTGGCGGGGCGGCAGCATGCAGGCGGTCGCGCTGACGCTCCTCGAGCTGGACGAGACCACGCGCGAGCTGCATCTGTTCGACACGTTCGAGGGCATGCCACCGCCGTCGGAGGACGACACCCGGACCGAGCACGGCGAGACCGTCGCGGCCGCGGATCTGCTCGCGGCGTCGCCCAGGGAGTCGAGGATGTGGGCGGTCGCCGATCTCGATGACGTCCGGGCGGGGATGGCGGAGACGGGCTACCCGGCCGAGCGGATCTGCTACCACCCGGGTCTCGTCGAGGAGACCACCCCCGGTGAGGCGCCGGAGACGATCGCGCTCCTCCGTCTCGACACCGACTGGTACGAGTCGACCCGGCACGAGCTCGACCACCTCTACGACCGGCTCAGCCCCGGTGGGGTGCTCATCATCGACGACTACCGGGACTGGGACGGTGCGCGCAAGGCCGTCGACGAGTGGCTCGCCCGGACGGGGGAGCCACTGCTGCTCGCTCCGATGGCGTCCGGCCGCATCGCCGTGAAGCCCCGCTGAGTCGTCCGGGCCACACCATCGGGGCGTGCCGGCCCGGGCCCGGCGGATCAGCCGAGACGGATCAGCCCCAGACGGATCAGCCCCGACGGATCAGCCCCGACGGATCAGCCCCGGCGGATCAGCCCCGGCGGATCAGCCGAGGAACGTCGAGACGCGCCGACGCGCGCCGGCGAGGAGGCTCCTCCTCCGGCGCGGCCCCGACGTCGCGAGGATCGGCTCCAACTCGGTCCAGACCGACGCCCAGTCCAGGGAGAAGTTGGCGAGGTTCTGCCGGCGGTCGTCGCTGCGCTGTCGACGGATCGAGCGCGCCGAGTCGTCACGACCGACCACGACCCGTGGCTCGTGCGAGCCGAGACGCTGGGAGAACCCCGGCCAGCGCTCCTGCGGGATCCGCGCGTAGTCCTCGGAGGCGTAGACGACGCCGGGCAGGTCGGCGAGCCAGTCCACCTTGTGGTGCGCGGTCCCCAACGGTGTCAGGTAGCAGGTGCACCGCCGGATCAGGGCGATGCTGGCCAGGAGGTCGAGGCCGAGGATGCTGACGACCCGGTCGGGTTCGCGCGCGCCGGCACGCACGTCGTCGACCAACGCCGTCAGTGCGCGCAGCTGACTCTCCCAGCGGCCGGCGACATAGCTCCTGCCTGCGGGGACCGAGAAGCCGTCGAGGACGAAGCAGGCGTCGGGATAGGTCTGCAGGGTGCGATCGATGAGCTTCGGCAGCTCGACGGCGGCGTCGGACCATGCCTTGTCGCCCACACGCAGCGCCACATAGATCCGCCGGTCGAACGACGCGAGCCGGTCGAGGAGCGGCCGGACCTCGGCGTCGTCACGGCGACGGTCGGCCGCGGCGGCGACGCGCTGCATCGCCTCCGGGAAGAGCAGGGTGGAGCCGAGCGGCACCAGGATCCGGCCGGGATCCGCGACGTGCGTGCCGTCGATGCCACCGGCGCGCTTCTTCACGATCGTCGCGTGCCGGATCTCGGGATAGAGCCGCCGGAGCGGGCCGAAGTACTCCGACGCGTGTGCGCGCACCTCGCGCACGTTCGGGAGCGTGCCGAGCAGGCGCTCCCGGGCGAGGGCGCCGAGCGAGTTCCACAGCACGTGGGCGTAGTTCTCGGGCCCGCCGACCCGGACCGCCACCGTCGCGGTCGTGTCGTCCGACAGCGACCGGTCGGACTCGGGCGCGGGGTGGCGGGCGATCTGCCAGGCGAGGTTCATCTTCACGATCGGCCAGGTGCGCAGGTCCATCGGCAGGGTCTGGTCGAAGGTGAGCAGGACGTCCTCATCGGGCAGGTAGAGCCCGGACACCTGACCGGCCACCCCGCCCACCACGAGGTACTGCGCGCGACCCCGGGCGTCGCGACCCCGGAACCGGTAGACGAGCTTGTCCCAGTGGGCGTAGTAGCCGAGGTAGGTCGCCGGCTCTCCGGTGTGGGCGTCGTTCACGCTCAGCGTCCCGGTGCGCAGCGCGAAGGTCTGGTACGCCGAGAGCCGCTCGGACGCGACGGCGCGTCGTCGTTCCTCCGGGGAGGAGAAACGCAGGGTGCGGGCGTACTCGGCCACCGCGGGATCGAGGTCGAAGATCGGGCTGCGGAGGAACTCCCGCACGGCCGGCGCGCCGTCGTACTCCTCGACGGGGACGTAGCGCGTGCGGTCCCACAGCGTCGCCGCCAGGTCGCGTACGGCGGGGGAGGCTCCGCACAGCGCCGTGACCTCCGCCGGGTCGGGCGCCGCCCCGGTCGCGCCCGACGCGAGCACTGCACGTGCGGCCGCGGTGAGGACCGGGACCGGGGGCTCCGGGAGCGACGCGAGAAAGGCGTCGAGCCGCGCCGGGCCCTCGATCTTCACCAGCTCGACGGCGAGCGCCGTCTGGAACCGCTCCGGGCTCTCGGCGATCAGCCCGAAGATCGTGTCGGCGGCCCTCGTCGGTGACATGGCGCGCAGCAGTCGAGAGGCCAGCCGTGAGGCGGCGCCTCGGTCGTCGGCGTCGCGCGCCAGCTCTTCCGGCAGTCCGACGGCAGCGGTCACCAGGCCTCCTCGTGGTCGTCAGGGGCAGAGGGAACGCGAGCCGGATGAACGCCTGATGAACGGCTGGCTACGCCTCCCGTCCAGGGCCGGGAACACGCGCTTCGGCCGTCTAGTGTGGCCGCAGCCTGACGGCGGCCGGCAGTCGGGCACAGCCGAACGAGCAGCCGGACGAGCGGCCGACACAGTGAGGAGAACCCCCTTTGGAGCGCGACAACCGACTGTCCCGCGTGATGCGTCGGACGCTGGCCACCGGTCGGGAGGCGCTGCGGTCCGGCGTGGGCCGCCGGTCGAGCGAGCCGGCCCCACGGGGACCGATCCGCCCGGCTCCACAGGTGCGGGTCGAGTCGACCCAGCTCGGGCCCGCCATGGACGAGATCGTCGCCCGGGCGCGGCGCAACCAGCGGGCGTACGGCGTCAACGCGGACTACGACCTGGTGCGTGAGCACTTCGACCACGTCCACTTCCTGCTGCAGGCGCGGGCGTTGCACGAGGAGCCGTCGCTCGATCCCATCCGGCTCTTCCTGCGCAACGGGGCGGAGGCCACGAACAGCCCCGACATCAACTTCTCGATGAAGAGCTATCTCGAGCGCCATCCCGAGCACGCCGAGGGGCCGGAACGCAGCCCCTACCTCGAGTGGCTCAAGCGGGGCAGGGACGCCGGCGAGATCGCCGACCCAGCGCCGAGGCTCGAAGAGATGGCCGAGATCATCGGCCTGCGCCCCGCGGAGGTGGTGGCCCATCTGTCCGCGACCAGGACCGATCTCCAGGATCGCCTGCGTCACGGCGAGCTCGGCGAGATGATGGCGCGGGCCGCCGAGATCGAGCCGCTGATCGCGAGCGTCTGGAGCGAGGCGGCGAACCCGAAGATCGCTCCGTTCGTGCCCGCGACGGTCGACCAGGTCGTCGCCGTCCATCGCTGCCTCGAGGCGGCCGGCTTCCGCCGCGCCCGCCTCGTCCTGGTCATCAACCGTCCGCGCTGGGGCGGCGGTCGCCGCATGGAGGGCCACCTCACGCATGCGCTCGCCGACCGGCTCGATCCGCGGGACGTGGTCGTCCTCTACACCGACGACGAGGGCACGACGCCACCGGGCCGATTTCCCGCGGGCGTCCGCGAGGTGGACCTGCGTGCCATGGTGGAGGGGCTCGGCCCGCGCCACTCCCAACGGGTCTTGGTCGAGGTGATCCGAGCCTTCCATGCCGAGGCGGTCGTCAACATCAACTCGCGTCTGCTGTACGACGCCCTGGTGCCCTACGGCCGGGCGCTCAGCGCCTCCGAGCGCGTCTTCCTGCTGTTGTTCTGCAACGAGCAGACCGCCCAGGGGAGCTGGGTCGGGCATCCGCTGCGGCAGTTCTACCGGAACTTCGACGTCGTCGAGGGTGTCCTCACCGACAGCGACTTCCTGCGCGACTGGCTCCGGCAGACCTACCTGGTCGGCGAACGGGCCGCGGAGAGACTGCACGTCCTCCGGGCGCCCGTCGACCCGGACCTGCCCCTCGTGGAGCCTGCGCCGCGCCCGCCCGGTCGTCGTCCGCAGGTGTTCTGGGCGGGGCGCTGGGACCGCCAGAAGCGGATCGACGTGGTGCTGGAGGTCGCCCGCCGGATGCCCGACGTGGACTTCCGGATGTGGGGTGAGGCCGTGCTGGAGGGAGGCGGCGACCCGCTCGCCAGTGTGCCGGCCAACGTCACGCTCGAGGGCAGGTACGGCCGGCTCACCGAGCTCGACCTCGGCGCGGCCGACGCGTGGCTCTACACCTCGGCCTGGGACGGCGTGCCGAGCCAGCTCCTCGAGGTGTCGATGACCGGCATCCCGATTGTGGGCAGTCTCGCCGGCGGCACCGGCGAGATCCTCGACGTCGAACAGGCGTGGCCGGTCGCCGAGGCCGGCGACCCCGAGGCCTATGAGAAGGCGCTCCGCGACGTGCTCGCGGACCCCACGGCCGCGCGCGAGCGGGCGGGAAGACTGCGCCGACGCCTGGTCCGAGAGCGGTCCGTGGAGGCCTTCGCCGAGCATGCCGCGTCCGTGCTGTTCCCTGCGACGCAGGAGGGCGCCCGATGACCGATCTGAGCCTCATCGTGACGGTCCATAGCGAGACCTACGTCTGCGGCCCGACCATGCGCTCGGCCGACATCGCCGTCGACGAGGCCAGGGCCGCGGGCCACACCGTGCAGACGGTCATCGCCCTCGACCGGGCGACGCCGGAGACCGCGGCGTACTTCTCGGAGCCGCACTTCGACCACTGGGAGCGGTGGGAGATGGACGCGGGCGACCTCGGGCTCGTCCGCAACGCGTCGGTCCCGCGCGCTGATGGCCGCTATATCGCGTTCCTCGACGCGGACGACCTCTTCAGCGCCAACTGGCTCGCGAAGGGCGTCGCGGCGCTCGACGAGGCGGTCGATCGGGGTGAGCGACTGATCGTCCATCCCGAGCTCAACGTGTTCTTCGACGGCATGAGGTCGGTGTTGGTCAACTGCGACCAGCGCTCGCCGCTGTTCGCGCCCGAGGCTCTCTACGTGCGCAACTACTACGACTCGCTCCTGATGGCCCCCCGGGAGGCTCACCTCGAGCACCCCTACGTCACCCGCGACCTCGACGCCGGGCTGGCGTTCCAGGACTGGCAGTTCACCGCCGAGACGCTCGGCTCCGGCTGGCGACACGCGACGCTGAGGGACACGATCATCTTCAAGCGGCGGCGCGACTCCTCGTTGCTGACCGAGGCCGTCGGACGGAAGGCGCTGCTGCGCGCGTTGCCGGAGCTGGCCGCCGACCGCGTCCGCGGTCTGGGCCAGGAGGTCCGCCGGGCCTGACCCGCGGGTGCTGCCGCGCGGCGGATGTGGGTAGCAGAGGCAAGGGCGGCGTACGCGTTGAGCGCTGGCCGCTGAGGGCACGCGTCCGGGGTATCGGCGGAGGTGCCGGGCGGAGGTGCCGCTCCGCAACGCCGGGCAGAAGTGACGAAGGCCGCCACTCCCACGCGTGGGAGCGGCGGCCTTCGCCACAGATCGTGCCCGGCGTCAGCCGGCCTGCCCGGCCAGGGCCCCGGCGAGCGGGGCGTCCGGGGCGGTGACCCGGTGCTCCTCGTTCCACGCCGAGAGGGCGGGGATCTTGGCGAGGTCGCAGCGGTCGGCGTACTTCCGGGTGATGTCGGTGACCTCCTCCATCAGCCCCTCGCTGAGGGTGATGGGGGTGAGGCCGAGGTGCAGGAAGCGGTCGTTGGCGACGTGGAGCTCGTTCTCGTCGGCCTCGTTGCGCGGGTTCGGCCGGAGGGCCACCTGCGCGCCGGTCCGGTCCGAGATCATCTTGGCCAGGTCGCGGACGCGGTGGGTCTCGGTCATCTGGTTGAAGACCGAGACCCGGTCGCCCTTGGCCGGCGGGTGCTCCAGCGCGAGCTGGATGCACGTCACCGTGTCCTGGATGTGGATGAAGGCGCGGGTCTGGCCGCCGGTGCCGTGGACGGTCAGCGGGTAGCCGATGGCGGCCTGCATGAGGAACCGGTTGAGCACGGTGCCGTAGTCGCCGTCGTAGTCGAACCGGTTGATCAGCCGCTCGTCGAGCTTGGTCTCGCGCGTCTGCGTGCCCCACACGATCCCCTGGTGGAGATCGGTGACCCGGAGCTTGTCGTTCTTGTTGTAGTAGGCGAAGAGCAGCTGGTCCTGCGTCTTCGTGAGGTGGTAGATGCTGCCAGGGTTGGCCGGGTAGAGGATCTCCTGCTCGACGACGTTGCCCTCGCCGGCGTCGACCTTCACCTTGAGGTAGCCCTCGGGGATCTTCATCCCCGCGGTGCCGTAGCCGTAGACGCCCATCGTGCCCAGGTGCACGACGTGCACGTCGAGACCGCTCTCGACGACGGCCGCCAGGATGTTGTTGGTCGCGCTCAGGTTGTTGTTGACCGTGTAGCGCTTGTGGCGGCTGCTCTTCATCGAGTACGGCGCCGCCCGCTGCTCGGCGAAGTGCACGAGCGCGTCCGGGCGCCAGTCCTCGAGCAGGTCGAGCAGACGCTGGTAGTTGACCGCGACGTCGATGTCGTGGAACGCGATGTCCTTGCCCGACACTTCGCGCCAGGCACGCAGGCGCTCGCCCATCGGGCGGATGGGGGTCAGTGAGGAGACCTCGAGCTCGATGTCGATCTTGCGACGCGACATGTTGTCGACGATCGCGACATCGTGGCCCTGCGCGGAGAGGTGGAGCGCGGTCGGCCAGCCACAGAAGCCGTCGCCGCCCAGAATGAGCACCCGCATGGATTTCCCTTCGTCCTTCTCGGCCGCGAACAGCGGCACAACGGGAGCGAACCGGTCAGAGTCGGGTTCGCTGATGGAGGCGGCAGCGGCGCGCCTGGGGGCGCGCTCGAGCCGGCCGGTCTCGGGGTTGAGGTGGAGCCCGCACTCCTTGACGGAGTCCAACTCCCACCACCACCGGCCCGCGCGGACGTCCTCGCCGGGCGCGACCGCCCGGGTGCACGGCGCGCAGCCGATGCTGGTGTAGCCGTGGTCGTGAAGCGTGTTGTAGGGGACCGCGTGGTCGTGGATGTAGGCCCACACCTGGTCCGTCGTCCAGTCGAGCATCGGGTTGACCTTGTGGAGCCCGTGCTCCTCGTCCCAGGCGACCTCGTCGAGGCCACGCCGGGTCGGTGCCTGCTCGCGCCGGAGCCCGGTGATCCAGGCCCGCTTGCCGGCGAGGACCCGCCGCAGCGGGGCCACCTTGCGTACGGCGCAGCACCCGTGGCGCTGCTCCACGCTGTCGTAGAAGCCGTTCGGACCGTGCTCGGCGGTCCAGGCCGCGACCTCCTGCGCGTCCGGGGAGACCATCTCGACGATGGGCCCGTAGCGCTGGCGGACGCTGTGGGCCAGCGCGTGGGTCTCCTCGGGCAGGCGGCCGGTGTCGAGGCTGAAGATGCCGATGTCCAGGCCGTGCCTCGCGATGAGGTCGGTCATCACCATGCTCTCGGGCCCGAAGGCGTTCGCCAGCACCGCCGGGCCATGGTCGGAGGCGGTGCTCCGCAACAGCGCCAGGGTGTGGGCGAGAGGGGCGGAATAGTCCACGAAAGGACAGCTCCCTTGGGGGTGGGGATCGTCAGAGTCGGGCGACTCTAAACACGGAAATCGGGCTCGTGGACCCCTCGGAACGGCCTTGTGCCAGGTGTTCATCTGCCTGTCTCCCGGCGGTCGGCAACGCGTTCTCCTGATGCCGCATAAAGGCTCCGAAAGCGCGTGGGACGGCCCATCCGTCCCGGTCGTCCCGACCCCGCCCACGACAGAGAGGTCTGCCGAGCCCGATGACGTCGATGAAGCGGTGGGCACGCCGCCTGAGCACCCGCCGCGACGGCCCGCCCGACCCGGCCCCGCAGCGGGCGCGCCCGCACCCGGGTCTGCCCGCCGACCCGAGGGCCGCGCTGCGCGCGCTGCTGCCTGCGGACGGTCGCGAGGACGACCGCGTCGACGCGGTGTGGGAGCGCCTCCTCCTCTGCGCCCACCCGGCGCTCTACGCCGCCCAACTGACCGCCGAGGAGCGGGCGGCGTATGACCCGATGCTCGATCCCGACGTCGCCGTGGCGCACTACCTCGGTCACGGCGCCCGGGCGGGCCGGCGGATCAGCGCCGTCTTCCACCCGCAGTGGTACGCCGATCGCCTGGCCGAGCGGGGGCAGTCGGTGCCCGACGGTGTCGTGCCGTTCCTGCACTGGCTCGCCGTCGGCTGGGAGCAGCGGATCGTGCCGACGCCGCTGTTCGACGAAGCGTTCTATCGCGAGCGGCATCCGCTGGTCGCCCACCCGTGGCCGTTCGTGCACTACCTCAACCGCGGCCTCTACGAGGCGAAGTGGTGCCCGAGCCCGATCGGGCGGCACCACCCCGGCGCCGACGACGCTGTCGACGTCGACGGGCCCGACCGGATCGCGCGCCGCGCGCCGCTCCTCCTGCGCGAGATGCTCCACCGGGCCGAGGCGTACGACCTCGCTCGGACCAGCTGGCTCGAGGAGGGGTGTCTGGCCGCACTGGCGTCGTACGCCCGGCTCGACTCCGCGCCGATGCGGGCGCTGGTCGCGAAGGCGGCGGCCATCGAGCCGCTGGTCCACACGCCTCGTCCGGTCCACCGGAAGGTGAGCTGCCCGCCGCATCGCCATCCGCGGCTCTACCTCACCGACCTCGTCGAGGCCACCCGCCACGAGGTGGGCGTGACCCACGTCGACACGGTCGTCCTCGTGCCCGACACGAGTGAGCCCCACCCGAGCGAACCCGGCACGAGCGGCCGGCGGCTGGTCGCGGCGATCCGGGCAGCGGAGCCGGAGGGTGAGCTCCTCGTGATCGGCACCGACGCGGAGCCGGGTCCGGGAGGCGGAGACGGCCACGGTGCTCCGCGGACGCTCGAGCTCGCCGCCCGCACCCAGGGGCTGCCGCGCGACCAGCAGGTGGACCTGCTCCTCGACGTCGTGCGCGGGCTGACCCCGCGTCGGGTGGTCGTCGCGGACAGCCGCCTCGGCTGGGACCTGGTCACGACGTACGGGCGCCAGCTCTCCCGCCAGACCTCGCTCGGCGCGTTCCTGCCGACCTGGGACCATGACGAGGCGGGCCGTCGGGTCGGCTTCGCGATCACCGAGTTCCGCGACTGCTTCGCGCAGCTCGACTGGGTGGTCGTCGTCGACGACGCGCTCCGCAAGGAGCTCGTGGACCGGTATCTCCTCCCTGCCGTGTCCCAGCGTCGGCTGCTCCTGGTCGAGGAGCCGGGGGAGACGGACTCCTGGGACGCGGCGGTCGCCGCGGCCCTCCCGCTGCCGAGGAGGCGCGCATGAGCACAGGACCCGACATCTCCGCGGTGATCACCGCGCACACCGAGGGCCCGATGGCGGGCCTCTCGTTCCGCAGTCTGCTCGACGCGGTGGGCGTGGCCCGGGCCGACGGCGTGACGGTGGAGGTCCTCGTCGTCCTCGACGCACCGGACCCGGCGACGTGGGAGGCGTTCAGCGAGGCCGAGCAGCTGGGGTGCCGCGTCATCGAGGTGTCGTACGGCGACCAGGGACCGGTCCGCAACGCGGCCGCGTCACGGGCGAGCGGGCGGTATGTCGCCTTCCTCGACGCGGACGACCTATGGAGTGAGAACTGGCTGGCGGAGGCCTACCGGATGTGTGAGAGCGACCCCGGCCGGGTGATCGCGCACCCGGCGGTCAACTGGTTCTTCGGCGGGACGAACTACGTCTACTTCCTCACCGACCAGACCGACCCGGGCTTCGACCCGGCCTACCTCCGCGTCGCCAACTACTGGGACACCCTCTGCCTGGCGCCGGTTGCCGCCTACCGCGACATCCCGTTCCTGACCCGGGACCTCGCCGAGGGATTCGCCTACGAGGACTGGCACTGGAACATGGAGACCGTGGCCGCCGGCTTCATCCACCGGGTCGCGCCCGACACCCTCCACTTCAAGCGGCGTCGCGTCCGGTCGCAGACGGTGGAGGCCACGGCCAACAAGTCCCTCACCCGACCGAGCCGGTTCCTCGACTACGCCTGGATCGCCGACCAGGAGCGTGGGCACGACCGTGGGAGCCCGCTGCGTCGGACCCCCGCGACCCCGACCGTCATGTGACGCAGGCGGACCCGCGCTCGGAGGTGGTGCTGCCGCGCACGAGCGTGATGTCGACGCAGACCTGGCCGCCCGTCGCCGGCAGGGTCAGGCGCGGGCGGCTGGTCCGGCCGGTCTCCCCGGACTGCTGGACCTGCCAGAGCCAGCTGTCACCGGCCTTCCGATCGGGCTGCGTCCAGCGGAAGACGACCCGTTTGCCGGTCTTCGTCCCCGTCACATCGGGTGCGGCGAGCGGGGCCTCGGGGACGACGGCGTCGGGGGTGGGCGCCCTTGTCGGGTCGGCCGTGCCCGGGTCGTCGGAGCCGCCGCCGCGCACGAGCAGCGCGAGGAGGAGCGCGACCGCGACGGCGACGCCGCCGAGCGACCACCACAGCGCGCCGCGGGACCGCTCGCGCGCGGCCGCGGGCCGCACGGTCGGCGCCTGGACGAGCGGGTCGGCCGTCGTACCGCTGCTGGTCTGGGCGTGCACGACGCCGAGCGGCTTCACGCGGGTGGCGTCCGGCGAGGTGTCGTGGCCGCCGCCGGTGTCCTCCCGGACGCTCTCGACCGCGACGGCGGTGCGGGCATAGCCCAGCGAGGCCTCGATCCGCTGCAGCGCCCGGGCGACCTCGAGGGCGGTGGCCGGCCGGTGGGACGGCTCCTTGGCGAGGCACTGCTGGAGCAGCTGGTCGAGCGCGGGAGGTACGTCGGGCCGGCCGGTCGGCGGGGAAGGCGTGTGCAGGATCCGGGTGACGAGGGCGTGGTCGGAGTTGTCGCCGTGGGGTACGACGAACGGCGAGCGCCCCGCCAGCAGGTTCCAGATCGTGGCACCGAGCGAGTAGACGTCGGAGGCCACCGACCCGTGGGAGCGCCCGTCGATCAACTCGGGCGGCGCCCACGGATAGGACATCCGCACCTCACCCTCGGTATCGACCTCGTGCATGCGCCCGGCGATGCCGAAGTCGGTGAGCGCGGGCTCGGAGTAGGTCGTGACCAGGACGTTCGACGGCTTGATGTCGCGGTGCAGGATGCCGGAACGGTGGGCGGTCTCGACGGCGCTGGCCAGCTTGACCCCGGTCGACAGGGCGTCGACGACCGCCATCGGCGTGGTGCGCACGCGGGCGCCGAGGTCGGGCGGCGGGCAGTAGCGCATCACGAGGTAGGGCCGGCCGTCGCTGGTCTCGCCGGCGGTGAGCACCGACACGATGAACGGGTGGTCGGCCAGGCGCGCCATCGCGTTGGCCTCGCTGCGGAAGAGCTCCTTCTCCCGCGGCGTGAGGCCGATGTCGGGGCGGACCACCTTCACCGCCACCCGCTGCCGGGGCCACTCCTGCTCATAGAGGAGGACGTCGGCGAAGCCGCCCGTGCCGAGATGCTGGACGAACGTGAAGCCGGGAAGATCAGGCGGGGTCACCGGACAACTCCACCACACAGCGGACGGCGAACCCGCCGGCCAGGTCGATGACGCTCCCCGGATCGAGCACGTAGCTCTCGTGCGGCCGCATCCGCATCGGCGGCGCCTCCGGGGCGGTGATGACGCTGCCGCCGAGGGAACCGAGGTCGCGGGCGAGGATCCGCCAGCCCTGCAGCTCGACGAGCAGGTGGGAGCGGGACAGCGCGGTGTTGTCGGCGGGGAGCTCGACCAGGTGCGGCCACATCTCCCCGCCCGGCACCGCCTCCGGGCGACGTCCCAGCACGGCACCGCGGTCGAGCAGCACCTCCTGTCCGTCGGCCAGCAGCAGACGACCAAGCGGCGGACGCGGCACGCGGATCGGCTCCTGCCGGCCGACGGGCGCCCCGCACTGCCGGCACACCGGGCTCTCCAGGGGCGTGAGGTGCTGCTGCGGGCAGCGCACCGCCAGCACGGTCTCGCCGGTGTGCTGCTGCAGCGGATGCGCGCCGCCGGGGCGCTGCACGGTGTGCGCCTGCGGCGCCCCGGGCGGCGCTCCCGCAGGCGGCCCGGACCGGGGGCCGGGCCGTGCCGTCGCGGGCGTCGGCGGCGTCGCCGGGCGCACCCGCGTGGCGCCGTAGGCGATGTCGGGGTCGGCGGCGCCGGTGAGCGACGGGAGCGTCGGCTCGTCGGCGGGACCCAGCCGGGAGGCGGGATCACGCCGCGCAACGGGATCGGGCGCGGCCGTCGCGGCCGGAGTGGGCGCCGTCGTCGCGGCCGGAGCAGGGGCCGTCGTCGGGGCCGGCGCGGGCGCCGGTGGCTGGGGTGGCGGAGGCGGCGCCGAGCCGCCGACCCGGATGCCGGCCGGCACCCCGTCGATCAGCGGCCGGACCGGCGCGGCCGCCGGGCGTCGTACGACGGCGGGGGCCGTGACCCGCAGCGCCGAGGCCCCCACGGCGCCGCCCTCGAACGGCAGCGCAGCCGCCTGCGTCGATCCCCCCAGCGTCAGGGTGAGTGTGTCGCCGTCCTCGGCGACGGTGAGGCCGCGCGCGATCTGCTCGCCCGTCGCGGTGTCGACGAGCGCGCACGGCGCGCCATCGGACAGCCGCTGCGCGAGGTCCGCGAGCGCGGCCGGCGCCGTGCCGTCCTCGAAGCGCGGCCAGAGCCGGACGACGAGCCCCGGGTCGAGCGGACGGGCCAGCAGGAGCCAGCGGGTGCCGTGGCCGATCAGCGTGCCCCCGCCGGGCGAATAGGTCGCCGGCACGTTGCTCCTTCGGGTCTCGGTCGTTGGAAAGCCTGACGGTTCGGTTGTCCCCGACAGGGTGCTTCTTTACGCTGCTCCCGGCAAGTGCGACCGGCCGTCGTACGGTCGATCGAGCAGTAAGGGTGCTGGTGGGGGTCTCGGTGACGCGACAGCGAGCGGTGATGCTCGCTCCTTATCTTGCCCTGCTGCTCGTCGTCACGGGCCTGGCCTGGTACGCCGTCGATGCCCACGGCGCGGAGTCCCAGCAGCCCCATCTGCACGACAACGGCGTGTGGGTCGTCAACGACGCCTCGCGCTACTTCGGACGTCTCAACAAGTCGATCGACCAGCTCGACGCGGGCTACTTCGCCGCCAGCGGGCACGGCGACCTCGACATCGTGCAGGACGGCGCCGCGGTCGTCGGCGTGAGCCCGGGCACGGTCTCGGTGATCGATCCGGCGACCGTCGACGTGCCCGACGGCGACACCGCCACGGTGCCCGCCGGCGCCGACGTGGACCTGCGCGACCAGACGTTCGCGGTCGCCGATCCGGCGAAGGGCACGGTGTGGGCCACCCGGGTCGACCCCGCGGTCGGCTGGCCCGCGCTGCAGGAGATCACCAAGAGCCGGCCCGTCGCGACGCTCGACGCCGGGACCCGGATGGTCGTCACCGACTCCGGCACCGTCGTCGCGTTCTCCCCGACATCCGACACGCTCGTCACCGTCCCTGCGGCCGGCGACGGGTTCGGCGCCGCGAGGACCGACAAGGACCTGGGCCAGGTCGCCGACGACACCACCCTCACCACGGTCGGCGAGCATGCTGTCCTGCTGCAACCCGACGGCACCCTCCGGGTCGTCGGCGGCCCCACGGGTCACGTGCCCGCCGGCTCGGTCCTGCAGCAGCCCGGGCCGGACGCCGACTCCGTCCTCGTCGGCACTCAGGACGCGCTCCTCGAGGTCGACCTCGACAGCGGCAAGGCCACGACGGTCGGCACGGGCTCCGGCACGCCGGTCGCACCGGTCCGGCTCGGCGCGTGCGAGTACGCCGCCTGGGCGGCCTCGCCGTCCGCCGTCCTCACCCGGTGCGACGGTGCCAGCGCCCATCCGCAGCAGGTCGACACCTCGCCGGGCGCCACCCTCGTCTTCCGGGTCAACCGCGGCCAGATCGTCCTCAACGACACGGCCTCCGGCGAGGTCTGGGGCGTCGACGCCCAGCGCCTCACGACGCTCGACGACTGGCAGACGTTCCGGACGAAGAAGACCCACCAGGGCAAGTCGGAGGAGGAGAACGTCCGCGACGGGCAACGTCAGGTCCCGATCGCCCACGACGACCGGTTCGGCGTGCGCCCCGGCCGCGAGACCGTCGTCCACCCGCTCGACAACGACTTCGCGCCCCAGGGCCGGCTGCTGTCGGTCACGAGCGTCGCCGACGTCTCCGGCGCCGAGGTGCAGGTCAGTCCCGACGGGCAGCTCCTCCAGGTGCGTCTGACCGGCTCGGGAGGGGCCAGCTTCCGCTACACCGTCGACGACGGCGTCCCGGCCGACAAGACGTCGACCGCGACCGTCCGGATCGATCCGGCTCGCGGCAACCAGCGCCCCGAGCCTCGACCTCACTACACCGATCCGAAGCTCTACGTCGCCGCCGGCGGTCATCTCGACATCCCCGTGGTGCGCGACTGGCGCGATCCGGACGGCGACCCGCTGCTGCTCGGCTCCGTCTCGGTGACGGACGCGTCGCAGGGCAGCGTCCGCGCCCTCGAGGGCGGGATCATCCGCTTCACCGCGCCGTCCAAGGGCGGCGTCGTCCCCGTGACGTACGCCGTCAGCGACGGCCACCTCGACGGCGAGACCCACACCCTGCAGGTCCACGTCCAGGACGCCAGCAGCACCGACCCGCATGCTCCCGTGGCCGCGCCCGACGTGGTTGCCGGCGTCGTCGGGAGCTCCATCACGATCCACCCGCTCGACAACGACCTGGCGGGTTCCGACCCGGGTGACCCCGACGCGGAGCTCGAGCTCAACGGTGACGTCGTCTCCCCGGCGGGCACCTCGGCGGTCACCGACCAGGAGAGCGGCACGGTCACGTTCGTCGCCGGCGATGCCCGGACCTACCTCCTCGACTACACCGTCGGCTTCGGGAACGCCCCGCTCGCCACGGGACTCATCCGCGTCGACGTCAAGGCCCGTGCCGGCACGGCCGCTCCGTTGACCATGCCCGACACGACGGCCGTCTATGCCGGCAACCCGACGCTCGTGGACGTGATCGCGAACGACGTCGACCCGGGCGGAGCGATGCTCACGGTCACCGACGCGGTCCCGGCGCACCCCGACCTCCTGACGGCGAGCGTCGTCGACGGTCGCTGGGTGCGGATCGTGCCGACCGGTGTCGGTTTCAAGGACACCCAGACGGTGAGCTACACCGTGAGCAACGGCACCCAGCAGGCCGAGGGCCAGGTCGTCGTCACCCCGCGCGACCAACCGGCGGACCCCTCGCCCGTCACCGCCCCCGACCAGGTCACGGTCCGCGCCGGGAGCACCGTGACGGTGCCGGTGCTCGACAACGACATCAGTCCCGTCGGCGACACGCTCCACCTCGACGCCGACGTGGCCGAGGGGCACTCCGGCCGGCTCCCCGTCGAGGACGCCGACGGCCATGACGACCCGGCGCGGGTCGGCCGCGCGTTCGCCGCCGACGGCGTGGTCCGCTACGTCGCCCCGAGCGGGAGCGCCGGCGACACGTTCACCGTCGACTACGTCGCCTCCGACAGCCACGGCAACACCGCGCCCGGGCAGCTCGTGGTCACGGTGCGACCGACGAAGGACAGCGACCAGGACCCCACACCGCCGACCCTCCAGGGACGGGTCACCGCGGGCGGCACGGTCCGTCTCCTGCTGCCCACGACGGGGGCCGACCCCGACGGCGACCCGGTGTCGATCACCGGCATCACCGTCCCGCCGGCGTACGGCCGGGTCGTCGACGTGCGCGCGGACTCGATCCTCTACCAGGCCTATCCGGACAGCCGCGGCACCGACGAGTTCCGCTACGAGCTCGCCGACGACCGCGGCGGCGTGCAGACCGGGGCGGTCGAGGTCGGGATCGTCGGCCAGCGCCTGCCGCAGCCACCACAGGCGGTCGCGGACGAGCTGAGCGCCGCCCCGGGCAGCACGGTCAGCGTGGACGTCACCGCGAACGACCACATCGAGCAGGGCGACGAGATCACGGTGAGTCTCCCCTCGGGTCAGAGCGGTGTCTCGCTGGCCTCGCCCGGCTCCACCCTCGTGGACGTGAAGGTCCCGGAGAAGGCCAGCGGTGACGTCACCGCGGTCTACGAGCTCGGCGACGGCGCGGGCTCCACCACGTCGAGCATCACCGTCCACGTCCAGAAGGGCTACGACAACCCCCCGGTCGTCGACAGCGTCTTCGCCGCCCGCGGGGCGGGGGAGCGGGTGACCGTCGACCTCCTGCAGAACGCCTATGACCCCGACGGGTCGAGGCTGCGCGTCACGCGGGTCGACGCGCGTGCCTCGGTCGCCACGCTCGTCGGCCATCGGCTCACCATCGTGCGTGGCGGCCAGCCGAGGATCGTGCCCTTCGAGGTCGCCGACTCGGCGGGCGGCGTTGCCGCGGCCACGGTCTACGTCCCGGCGCGCACCGTCGCCGTCCCGCAGGTGAAGGACGACGCCACCATCCGCCTCGCGCGCGGCACAGGCAAGCCCGTGGCACAGCGGCTGGCGTCGTACGCCGCGAGCTCGGCGGGCGGACCGCTGATCTTCGCCGTCAAGGACCGGGTCTGGGCCTCGCCCGCCGACCTGGAGGCCACGATTACCGGCAAGGGCACCTTCGATGTGACGGCGCCGAAGGGGTTCAGCGGCCCGGGCGCGGTGAGCTTCGAGGTGACGACGGGGCGCGATGCCACCGATCCGAAGGGCCACACCGCGGTGCTCACGGTGCCGGTCCAGGTCGGCGAGACCCGCCCGGTCCTCACCTGTCCCGAGGACCAGGCGGTGGAGATCACCCAGGGCGCCCGGCTGTCCGTGCCGATCTCGACCCTCTGCCACGTCTGGACCGCCGACCCCGCCGCGGCCTCCGACGTCACGCTGCAGGCCGACGTGACCGGCAACAGCGGTCTTCACGTCGCCGCGGACGGACAGGACGTCCGCATCACGGCCGACCCGCTGGCCCACCGCACGGACGCGACGCTGCACGTCGTCGCGGCGCTCGGCGCCACCCGCAGCGCGGCGGTCGACATCCCGGTCCAGATCGTCGCGGCGAAGCCGCCGACGCTCGCGCCGGTCGACCTGCGGATGCGGGCCGGCGGCCACCGCACGATCGACCTGGCGCCGTACTTCAAGGCGGGCGTGCAGGGCGGCGTCGGCCACGTGCTCTCCGTCGGCCGCGCCGGATTGCGCGGTCTCCACGTCACCCACGCGGGCGGCTCGCGGCTCGCGATCTCTGTCGACGCGGGAACCAGCGGCACGGCGCAGGTTCCCGTGACGATGACCGACGTCGACGCGAAGCACGTCGCGGCGCGGCGCCGCGTGGTGGGTCGTCTCTCGTTCCAGATCCTCGACAAGCCGGCCGCGCCGACCGCGCCCGTCCCGGGCGTGACCGTCCGCAGCCACGAGATCCACCTGACCTGGCGAGCCCCCGCGGCCCACGGATCCCCGATCGATCGCTACGTCCTCGTCGGCGCCGGCCGGCGGTGGACCTGCCCCACGACGAGCTGCGACGCCAAGGGCGTGCCCAACCAGAAGATGTTCCGCTTCCGGGTCTCGGCCCACAACGCGCTGGGCTGGTCCGCCCCGAGCCCGCTCTCCCGGCCGGCGAAGGCGGACGAGAAGCCGGCCCAGGTGGGGCCGATCCGGGTCACCGCGGTCGGCAACGGCTCGGTCAGCCTGGCCTGGAGCCGGCCGACCAACGACGCCTCGCTCGACGGCTACACCGTGCGGTGGCCGGGTGGCGCGCGCAAGACCGGCAAGCCGCGGATCACCATCACCGGGCTGAACAACAACGCGGCGTACTCCTTCAGCGTCGTGGCCTACAACGAGCTGGGCGGAGGACCGGCGCGGAAGTCGCCCTCGGCCCACTCGATCGGCACCCCGGGGCGGCCCGACCGCCCCAACGTCAACGACCTCGCCACGACCAGTGACGACGCCCTCGTCGAGATCAGCTGGGGGACGGTCAACCCGAACGGCCCCGGGCCGGTCACCTACACGGTGCTGCACAACGGCACGCCGCTGCGCCAGTGCAGCGGCCAGCGTGGCACGTCCTGCCGGGTCTCGTTCACCCACGACGGCAGCCGTCACGTCTTCGCCGTACGCGCGACCAACGCCGGCGTTCCCGGCGTGAAGGGCGGCGCCCGGCGTACGTCGAAGGCCAGTCCGAGCAAGACCTGGGACGCCGTCGGGAAGCCGGCGGCGTGGGGAGCGGTCAGCTACACAGCGACCGGCAAGGACAACCAGCTCAGGATGGCGCTGACCGTGCCCAAGTCGCGCGGGAAGCTGTCGATCATCCACTTCTACAGCGACGGCCAGGACATGTTCCACGGCAGCCGCCCCGCCCGCCGCTACGCCAACTCGGTCCACAACGTGCAGAGCAACAGCAGTCCGCACACGGTGTGGTGGACGGTCTGCAACGAGCGGTACTGCTCGGAGTCGGCCCACACCCGGGTCCAGACCTACGGGCCGATCCGTGCCAAGTACGTCCTCCACATCAAGCCTCGGCAGCGCGGCCACAAGGTCAGCTGGCACGTCTACGTCTACAACAACGGCCGCCCGATGCACGCCAAGATGGCGACCTCCGTCAACGACGGCAACGTCCGGCACTTCACGGGGACGACGCACGGGACCGCGAACTACGACTGGGTCACCCCTTATCGGACCGTCGACTACGGCAAGACCGTGAAGTTCAAGATCGTGCTGACCGACTACCACGGCGCCGACCGCGGCCGGGTCGTCGTGAAGTCCAAACCGTATGTTCCCCGCAAGGGCAAGAAAGGCAGTGGCTGACCCGTGACGATCACCCAGGAGCAGGCGGCGTGGTTCCGCCAGACGTTCGACACCCTCACGGGATCGATCGAGCAGGCGGTCCTCGGCAAGCGCCACGTCGTACGCCTGGCGCTGACCTGCCTGCTCTCGGAGGGGCACATCCTGTTGGAGGACTACCCCGGGACCGGCAAGACGATGCTCGCCCGGGCGCTGGCCAATACGGTCCAGGGCAGCCATGCACGCATCCAGTTCACCCCGGACCTGCTGCCGAGCGATGTCACCGGCGTCACCGTCTTCGACCAGGCGAAGGGCACCTTCGAGTTCCATCCCGGCCCGATCTTCCACACCATCGTGCTTGCCGACGAGATCAACCGCGCCTCGCCGAAGACCCAGTCGGCGCTGCTCGAGGTGATGGAGGAGGGGCACGTCACCGTCGACGGCGTCGCCCGGCCGGTCGGACGACCCTTCCTCGTGATCGCGACCCAGAACCCGATCGAGCAGGCCGGGACCTACCGGCTGCCCGAGGCCCAGCTCGACCGCTTCCTGATGAAGACGTCGATGGGCTACCCCGACCGCTCGGCGATGGTGGAGCTGCTCGCCGCGGCGAAGGTGCGCGACCGCGCCGCCCTCATCCAGCCCGTGATCACGGCGCCGACGATCGCCCAGATGAGCGAGCTCGCCGACGAGGTGTACGTCGACCCGGCGGTGATGTCCTACGTCGCCGAGCTGGCCGAGGCCAGCCGCTCCCAGCCCCACGTCAAGCTCGGGCTCTCCGCTCGCGGCGCGCTCGCCCTCATCCGCGTCGCCAAGACCTGGGCGGCTGCGGACGGCCGAGACCACGTCGTCCCCGACGACATCAAGGAGCTCGCGCAGCCGGTGCTCTGCCACCGCCTGCTCCTCGATGCCGAGGCGCAGTTCAGCGGCATCACGGTGGACTCCGTCGTCGACCGGCTCGTCGAGACGGTCGTGCCGCCGACCGACCGGGTGGCCTGATGGCCCGATCGCGGCCGGCGCTGCCCCCGATGGTGGGCCGCGGTCTGGGGCGGGCGAGCGCCGCGGCGAGGTCGTTCGGCCGGTCGTGGGGCCGGGTGCTGGCTCCGGTCCTCGCGACCGTCCGCCCCGCCGGATGGGTCGCGCTCGTGGTGGCGGTCGCCGGACTGGTCGCCGGGCTCCTCCTCAGCTGGCGTGAGCCGGCCCTGGTCGGCGCGGCGGCGGCCGTCATACTCCTGCTGGCGCTGCCGTGGCTCCTCGGCCGGACGCGCGTCCAGGTCGAGCTGCTCCTCGACCCCCAGCGCGTCGTCGCCGGCAACTCGGTCGCAGCCTCGCTGCGCGTCGCGAACCCGACGTCGGGGCGGCTGCGAGCGGTCCTCCTCGACCTGCCGGTGGGGCAGGCCATCCACCGCTATGACCTGCCCGGGCTCGCCGCCGGCGCGCGCCACGAGGAGACGTTCACGATCCGCACCGAGCGCCGCGGCGTCATCCCGGTCGGCCCGGCGACGGCGCGGAGGGCCGACCCGCTCGGCCTGCTGTCCCGGGACGCGACCTGGGGCGGCGTGACCGAGGTGCTCGTGCGCCCCGCGATGGTGCCGCTGGAGAGCCTCGGGGCGGGACTGCTGCGCGACCTCGAGGGCGTCACGAGCGACGCGGTGTCCGAGAGCGACCTGGCGTTCCACGCGCTGCGCGAGTACGTCCCCGGCGACGATCTGCGCCACGTCCACTGGCGTTCCTCCGCGAAGCTCGCGGGCGCCGGCATGCAGCAGCTCCTGGTCCGGCAGTATCTCGACACCCGCCGTTCCCACGCCACCTTCGTCGTCGAGGACCGGCCGGACGCGTGGGGGAGCCCGGACGACTTCGAGACCGCGCTCGCCGCCGTCGCGTCCCTCGTCGGCCGCGCGATGCTCGACGAGATTGCGGCCAGCCTCGTCGTCGGTGAGCGCGCGAGCAACACCGGTGCCGCCCAGTCGGCGCTCGACACGGTCTGCCGCGCCGTCCCGGGACGCACCGGCCTCGTCACGGCGGCCGCCGCCGCCGCTGCCGCCGTCCCCGAGACCAGCCTGCTCTTCCTGCTCGGCGGGACCGGCACCGACTTCGCGACGTTCCAGCGGGCGGCGGTCTCCTTCGCGCCCGACGTACGCCGCCTGGCGATCCGTGTCGACCCGGGACAGCCCAGCCGGGCCGCCGAGGTCGGGGACCTGACCGTCCTCCACCTCGCCGAGCTGGGTGACCTGCCCGGCGTGCTGCGCTGGAGCCTGGGATGAGCGCGACCGTGGTGCCGCGTGGGCGCGAGGCCGTCGACGCCGCCTTCCTCGTGGTGCTGTCCGTGCTCGCCCTGCTCGGGCTCGAGCCGACCTTCACCGGCCACCAGTACCTCCTCGTCGGCGTGGTCGGGCTGCTGCTCGGCCTCGCCTGCGTCCGCCTCGCCCACTGGCGGCGCTGGCCCCGGGTCTCCGCGCTGCTCCTCGCGCTGGCGGTCTTCGTCGTGCTGGGGCCGGTGCTGTGCCTGCGCGAGGACGGTGGGCCGTTGCCGACCGGCGGTGCGCTCCACGGGCTGCTGGACGCCGTACTCCTGGGCTGGAAGGAGCTCCTCACGACGCTCCCGCCCGTGGACGGGTCGGGTCATCTGCTCGTGCTGCCGTGGCTGGTCGGGATCGCCGTCGGCCTGCTCGGTGGGCTGCTGCTCGGGATCGGCGGCGGTGGTGCCGACCGGATCCCGGAGGCCGCGCGCCTCGGACTCCCGCTGCTCCCGCCCGTCCTGCTCCTCGCGGCCGTCATCCTCCTCGGCGTACGCCACCCCGCCTCCCTCCTGCTGCAGGGCATCGCGTTCGCGGTGATCGCGCTCGTCTGGATCACCCTGCGCGGCCTCGAGCGCACGTCGGTCCGCTCCTCCCGTCGGGTCGGCACACTGCGTCGGACCGCCTTCGGCGTGGCGACGCTGGCGGTCGCGGCCGTGGTGGCGGTCCCGGCGTCCGCGGCGCTCACCGACGACACCCACCGCGACGTGCTCCGGCAGCGGGTCGTGCCGCCGGTCGACGTGGCGCAGTTCGGCTCGCCGCTCTCGGCCTTCCGCCGCTACACCCAGGGCCGCGCCGGCGACCCGCTGAACCTGCACGACACGACCCTGATGGTCGTCAAGGGCGCACCGACCGGGACCCGGATCAGGTTCGCGACCCTGGACCGGTACGACGGCACGGTCTGGGCTGCGTCGGAGGAGCCCGCCCGCGCGCTGCCGGGGGTGCACGCCAATGCGTTCCTGCACGTCTCCGACGTCATCGACAACCCGGTCCGGGGACGGACCGTCCACGCACGGGTGACGCTCGGCAAGGGCTGGTCGTCGGTCTGGCTCCCGACCGTCGGCGCGCTCCAGCGGCTCGACTTCACCGGCGCCGACCGTCGTCGGCTCGCCGGCGACGTGCGCTACGACCTCGAGACCTCGACGGGGCTGGTCCCGTCAGGGCTCGAGCCGGGCGACTCCTACGACCTCACCGCAGTGGAGCCGAGCGACCTGCTGACCCGCGACGAGACGCCCGGGCCCGATCTCGACCCGTCGGTGCAGACGGCGTCGGAGTTCCTGCAGGACGTCGCCAACTCGATGTCCGGCGACGCGACGGATCCGATGGACCGGATGCTCACGATCGCCGCCTACCTGAAGGCGCACGGGCGCTACTCCGACGGGGTCAAGGCCGACCAGCGCATCTACCACGCCGGCCACTACCAGAAGCGGCTCGGCCAGGACTTCCTCGAGCAGGACCTGATCGTCGGCAACGACGAGCAGTACGCCGCTGCCATGGCGTTGCTCGCGAACCAGGTGGGCGTGCCGGCCCGGGTGGTGCTCGGAGCGGAGCTGCCGGCCACCGGCGTCGTCACCGGGGCCGACGTCCACGCCTGGGTCGAGGTCCAGGTCGCCGACGGGAGTTGGCGCACGCTGCCGACCGACAGCTTCATGAGCCACCGCAGCCCGGCGGAGCTCCCACCGCAGCGGACGGAGAACAGCCGCGGGTCCGAGGCCCCGCCACCGGCGCCCGTCCCACCGCCCTCGACGCTCGGCGGGCAGGCCGACCAGGGCCTGAAGGGGAAGAAGGACGTCGACACCGACGAGGGCGGCGGCGGACTCCACGTCCCGCGGTGGGTGCTGATCGCCGTCGCGATCGTGGCGCTCCCGGTCGTGCTCGTGCTGCTCTTCGCGGCGCTCGTGCTCGGTGCGAAGGCCTGGCGCCGGGCACGGCGCCGGGCGGCCGAGCGTCCCTCGGCACGGATCGTCGGTGCGTGGCGCGAGCTGGTCGACCATGCCCGCGACCTCGGTCGGGCGGTCGCGGTCGACGGCCCGACCCGACGGGAGCAGGCGGTGCAGCTCGACCATGATGAGGCTGCGGGGCTGGCCCGCGTCGCGGACAGCCACGTCTTCGGGCCGCTGCCGCCGGGCGAGGACGCCGCGGCGTCGTACTGGACCGCGGTCGACGGCGCCCGCCGCGACCTCTCCGCCGGGGCGACCCGCTGGCAGCGGGTCCGGGCGGCCCTCAGCTTGGTCACTTTCTGGCGCCGGTGGAGACACGAGCCCGAGCCTGTCCTGCCCACGCCGCGGAACATCCCCGAGCAGGAGCTGGTTCCCCCCGGGTGACCGCACCTCGACTCTCCGTCCTCGACCTCGTCCCCGTCCGCAAGGACCAGTCGACCTCGGACGCCGTCGCCGCGTCGCTGGCGCTCGCGCGCGTGGCCGACGACCTCGGCTTCGTGCGCTACTGGCTGGCCGAGCACCACAACATGCCGGCCGTCGGCTCGACGAACCCGCCGGTGCTCGTCAGCCTCGTCGCCGGGGCGACCGAGCGGATCCGGGTCGGCAGCGGGGGCGTGATGCTGCCCAACCACGCGCCGCTGGTGGTGGCCGAGCAGTTCGCCCTGCTCGAGGCGGCGTTCCCCGGGCGGATCGACCTCGGCATCGGCCGCGCTCCCGGGACGGATCCGGTGACCGGGTGGGCGCTGCGGCACGGCGCCGGGGGAGTGAGCGACGAGAACGTCCTCCGCTTCCCCGAGTACGTCGACAACACCATCGCCATGATGGACGCGGCGGGAGTCACCATGACCGTCGGCGGCCGGCGTCACGAGCTGCGCGCCACGCCGGCGGCCGGCTCGGTGCCGACCATCTGGCTCCTCGGCTCCTCCGACTACTCCGCCCGGCTCGCCGCGGAGAAGGGCCTGCCCTACGTCTTCGCCCATCACTTCTCCGGTCAGGGGACCGCCGAGGCCCTGGCGCTCTACCGCACCCACTTCCAGCCGTCGCCCGAGCTCGCGGAGCCGCGCACGTTCCTCACCCTGAACGCCTGCGTCGCCGACTCCGCGGACGAGGCCGAGCGGCGAGCCCTCCCGCAGCTCCTCACCATGCTCCGGCTCCGCACCGGCCAGCCGCTCGAGGCACAGCCGAGCATCGAGGAGGCGCAGAAGACGGTCGCGGCCGGGATCCCCGACGGACACCGTGGCGTCATCGACGCGATGCGCGCGGCGTGGGTGATCGGTGCGCCCGACGAAACCCGCGCCCGGGTCAGGGAGCTCGCCGACTCGTTCGGCGTCGACGAGGTGATGGTCAACCCCATCGCGGGGGCGTACGACGGCACCGACCCGCGCCGCGCCCCGGGCCGCGAGGAGACGCTCCGGCTCCTCGCCGGTTGAGCACCGTCGATTGGTGATTCGTCACATCGCGCGAGTAGACTGGCGCGTCGGCCCAACGTGGGTCTGCTCTGTCGTGCCTCACGGCTGCCTGGTCTCGTGCTCCTACGTGTCCGGGTGAGGCGCAGGAGCGGCTTCACGAGGTCCACCCGATCCCGTCCTCGACGGGTGCGGGAGGTTCCCGGGCCACCCGGGGGACCTCCTCCGGGCATCACGGTAGACAACCGACCAACAGATTGCGGAGGACATGCCGAAGAAAGAAGGCGTGATCGAGATCGAGGGCACCGTCGTGGAAGCCCTCCCCAATGCCATGTTCCGCGTCGAGCTGAGCAACGGCCACAAGGTTCTCGCCCACATCAGCGGCAAGATGCGCCAGCACTACATCCGGATCCTCCCCGAGGACCGTGTCGTGGTGGAGCTTTCCCCCTACGACCTGACCCGCGGTCGGATCGTCTACCGCTACAAGTAATTGGCGCGAGCGTGTCGCCGACCGAGCTTCGCTCGGGCCCGCTTCGCGGGTGGGCGCCAGGCTGTCGCGCTGAAGCCGACTAGTTCAAGAAAGGGCTGACATGAAGGTCAACCCGAGCGTGAAGCCCATCTGTGACAAGTGCAAGGTGATCCGTCGCCACGGCCGCGTCATGGTGATCTGCGAGAACCCGCGTCACAAGCAGCGGCAAGGTTGATTGGCGCGGGCGTGTCGCCAACCGGACTTCGTCCGGGCCGGCTTCGCCGGCGGGGCGCCACGCCGCCGCGCTCGCAGTCCGGTGGGGTGCCATTCCGGTTGGTCTGGCGGTCTACCTGGCTCGACAACTGAAGGTGCTCACCGGCACTCGACAGTTGAAGGTGCTCACGGGCACTCGACAGATCTGACAACTGAATAGCTCTCATCGAGTCGCTAGGCGTCGTACGACGCTGAACCACCTCCGGAGCAGAGGCCGGAGCCCCGGGAAGCCATCCCGAGGACGCGAGTCGACCGACACCCCTGCGGAACCAGAAGGAACGACATGGCACGCCTCGAAGGCGTCGACCTCCCTCGCGACAAGCGTGTGGAGATCGCGCTCACCTACATCTACGGCATCGGCCGTACCACCTCGCAGGAGCTGCTCGCGGCGACCGGCATCAGCCCGGAGACCCGCGTCCACGCCCTGACCGAGGACGAGCTGGTCAAGCTCCGTGACGAGATCGAGGCCAAGGGCATCAAGACCGAGGGTGACCTCCGTCGCGAGGTCCAGGCCGACATCCGCCGCAAGATCGAGATCGGCAGCTACCAGGGTCGCCGTCACCGCATGGGCCTTCCGGTCCGCGGTCAGCGCACCAAGACGAACGCCCGCACCCGCAAGGGTCCGAAGCGCACCGTCGCCGGCAAGAAGAAGGCCAAGTGACCCAGCGCTGACGCGCTGATCATCGATCTCACGTAGACCAGTTCGCGCGGCAGCGTGGCGCCCGCCGGCGAAGCCGGCCCGGACGCAGTCCGGTTGCGACACGCTCGCGCAAATCAAAGGAGTACTGCATGCCTCCGAAGAGCCGTCAGGCTGCGGCGAAGACCAAGGTTCGCCGCAAGGAGAAGAAGAACGTCGCCCAGGGCGAGGCCCACATCAAGAGCACGTTCAACAACACGATCGTCACGATCACCGACCCCACCGGCGCGGTGATCTCGTGGGCCTCGGCCGGCACCGTCGGCTTCAAGGGCTCGCGCAAGTCCACCCCGTTCGCCGCGCAGATGGCCGCCGAGGCCGCCGGTCGTCGGGCCATGGACCACGGCATGAAGAAGATCGACGTCTTCGTCAAGGGTCCGGGCTCGGGCCGCGAGACGGCGATCCGTTCGCTGGGTGCGATCGGCCTCGAGGTCGGCACCATCCAGGACGTCACGCCCACGCCCCACAACGGCTGCCGCCCGCCCAAGCGCCGTCGCGTTTGATCCCCACCGAGACTACGAAGGAGACTGAAGAGTAATGGCCCGTTACACCGGCCCCATGACCCGCAAGTCGCGCCGTCTCGGTGTCGACCTCGTCGGCGGTGACTCCGCGTTCGAGAAGCGCCCCTACGCTCCCGGCCAGCACGGCCGCGGCCGCATCAAGGAGAGCGAGTACCTCCTCCAGTTGCGCGAGAAGCAGAAGGCCCGCTTCAGCTACGGCGTGATGGAGAAGCAGTTCGCCAACTACTACGCCGAGGCGCACCGCCGCCCCGGCAAGACCGGTGACAACCTGCTCCAGCTGCTCGAGTGCCGTCTGGACAACGTCGTCTACCGTGCCGGCTTCGCCCGCACCCGCCGCCAGGCCCGCCAGCTGGTCGTTCACGGCCACTTCCTGGTCAACGGCAAGAAGGTCAACGTCCCGTCCTACCAGGTGACCGCTCACGACGTCATCGACGTCCGCGAGAAGTCGCTCGAGATGACGCCGTTCATCGTGGCTCGTGAGACCCACGGGGAGCGCGTCGTCCCGGCCTGGCTCGAGGCCGTTCCGAGCCGCATGCGGATCCTCGTCCACCAGCTCCCCGTCCGGGCCCAGATCGACATTCCGGTCCAGGAGCAGCTCATCGTCGAGTACTACTCGAAGCTGTGAGCTGGCGCGAGCGTGTCGCAACCGAGCTCCGCTCGGGCCGCTTCGCGGCGGGCGACACGCTGCCGCGCTCACGTCGGGTTGGCTGCCAGTCCAGTTGGACTGGTGGCCCACCCGAACGGGATAAGTCCCACCTTCCGTCATTACCCTGCAGTTCGGGTCCGTCAAATAGCGGTCGGGCCCGGAAAGGACAAGATCAGTGCTCATCGCACAGCGCCCCACCCTGTCGGAAGAGACCGTCGACGAGTTCCGCTCGCGCTTCGTCATCGAGCCGCTCGAGCCGGGCTTCGGTTATACGCTGGGCAACTCGCTCCGCCGTACCCTCCTCTCGTCGATCCCCGGTGCCTCGGTCACGAGCATCAAGATCGACGGCGTCCTCCACGAGTTCTCGACCATCGAGGGCGTCAAGGAGGATGTCACGGAGATCATCCTCAACCTCAAGGGCCTGGTCGTCTCCTCGGAGCACGACGAGCCGGTCACCATGTACCTGCGCAAGTCGGGTGCCGGTGACGTCACCGCCGCCGACATCGCGCCGCCGGCCGGCGTCGAGGTCCACAACCCCGACCTCAAGATCGCGACCCTGTCCGACAAGGGCAAGCTCGAGCTCGAGCTCGTCGTCGAGCGCGGCCGTGGCTACGTGTCGGCGGTGCAGAACAAGGGCGCCGACAACGAGATCGGCCGCATCCCGGTCGACTCGATCTACAGCCCCGTGCTCAAGGTCAGCTACAAGGTCGAGGCCACCCGTGTCGAGCAGCGCACGGACTTCGACAAGCTCGTCATCGACGTCGAGACCAAGCCGTCGATCCGTCCGCGTGACGCGCTCGCGTCGGCCGGCAAGACGCTGGTCGAGCTCTTCGGCCTGGCCCGCGAGCTCAATGTCGAGGCCGAGGGCATCGACATCGGCCCGTCGCCGGTCGACGAGCAGCTCGCCGCGGACCTCGCCCTCCCGGTCGAGGACCTGCAGCTGACCGTCCGCTCCTACAACTGCCTCAAGCGCGAGGGCATCCACACCGTGGGTGAGCTCATCAGCCGCTCGGAGCAGGACCTGCTCGACATCCGCAACTTCGGCGCCAAGTCGATCGACGAGGTCAAGGCGAAGCTGCACGAGATGGGTCTGTCCCTCAAGGACAGCGCCCCCGGCTTCGACCCGTCCGCCGCCCTCGCCGCCTACGGCGACGATGACGACGACGCCTTCGTCGAGGACGAGCAGTACTGAGTTGAATTTGCGCGAGCGTGTCGCCAACCGGACTTCGTCCGGGCCGGCTTCGCCGGCGGGGCGACACGCTGCCGCGCACGCAGTGCGGTGGGGTGCCGTTCCGGTTGGTCTGGCGGTTCACCGGCCTTGATGGCTGAGGAGTCGGTGGGGTGCCGTTCCGGTTGGTCTGGCGGTCCACCTGGCTCGATAGCTGAATTGGTCCGGTTGGGTGCGTGACTGAGTAGGCCAGCACCTGACCGGATCCAGCAAGACCTCCGTCTCGGCGCCCGCCGACCGGATCATGAAAATCGCGGAGCGATCCGCGTCTACCCCGGTACCTCACACGGCCGGAGAGAAGGAAGAGGCAGATGCCCACTCCCAAGAAGGGTGCCCGTTTCGGCGGCAGCCCGGCCCACCAGAAGCTGATCGTCTCGAACCTCGCCACCGCGCTGTTCGAGCACGGCCGCATCACCACCACCGAGGCGAAGGCCCGGCTGCTCCGTCCCGTCGCGGAGAAGCTGATCACCAAGGCCAAGAAGGGTGACCTGCACAACCGTCGCGAGGTCCTCAAGACCATCCGCGACAAGAGCGTCGTGCACACGCTCTTCACCGAGATCGCGGAGCAGTTCGCCGAGCGTCCCGGTGGCTACACCCGCATCACCAAGATCGGCCCCCGCAAGGGTGACAACGCGCCGATGGCCGTGATCGAGCTCGTCACCGAGGCCTACGCGCCGAAGGCTCCGGCCAAGGCCGCCCCGGCTGCCGAGGTCACCAAGGAGGCTCCGGCCGCTCCGGCCGAGGTCGAGGCTCCTGCCGTCGACGAGGAGACCGAGGTCGTCTCGACCGAGGCCGCCGACGTCGACACCGCGGAGGCGGAGACTGCTGAGGTCGCCGAGGCCGAGGAGAAGCCCGAGGCCTGATCTCACACCGTTCCGACCAGAGCCCGCCACCCACTGGGTGGCGGGCTCTCGTCGTACGTCGGCGCGCGTATCGCCGCGGATCCGGGATACTCCGGGACGTTCGAGTCGGTTACTGGCACGTAGACCGACGCGATCGTCCCGGACTACCGACGGTCGAGCGCCTCCAGGAGGTCGGCGGCGTCGAGACTCCCGGCGTCGCCGCCCGCTCGGACGAGCTGGTGCGCCGTGCGCTGCACGAGCTCGTTGGCCGGCGTCGGGACGCCGTGGAGGCGGCCGAGGAGGACGACCTCCCCGGCGAGGTAGTCGATCTCGACACTGCCCGCACCGCGGCTGATGCTCTGCCACGTGGAGCTGCCGCCCTTGCCCCCGAGGCGGCCCTGGATCGTGCCGGCCCGCCGCTCCCGATCGGCGGCGGCGCTGACCACACGGATGCCGGCCGCAGCGAAAGCCGCCTCTCCCTCCGCGCGACAGCGCCGGACCAGCTCGTCGGCGGCGGAGCCCGGACGCGCGATCGCGTCCACGCCGTTGCCGAGGTTGTTGACCAGCTTGCGGTACTTCCACGCCATGATGTCCGCCCGCGGCACCGAGGCGAAGCCTGCGGCGGTGAGGTCCCCGGCGATGGCCTCCGCGATGTCATCGACGCCGTCGGGGTAGCGCCCCACGTCGAGGAGGCCCGGGACGGCCGCCGAGTCCTGGACCACCACGCCCGGAACCAGATGGGTCGCCGGGAGGATCACATGGACGCCGTACGCGCGCGGGAATCGGCGCAGGATCGCCGGTTCGTTGGCGACGCCGTTCTGCACCGCCACGATCGGGGTGTCGGCCGGCGCGTGGGCGAGCAGGTCGTCCAGGGCGGCCGCCGTCTGCTGCCCCTTCACGCAGAGCAGTACGACGGTGTCGTCGGTCCAGGTGACCTCGGCGATCGAGCCGAGTGCCGGCACGGGGAGCGTGACCGTTCCCTGCGCCGTGTCGAGGGTGAGCCCCTCCTTCTGGAGGGCGCGGAGGTGGTCGCCGCGAGCGATGAGCGTGGTGGCGATGCCGGCGCGGTGGAGGTTCCCGCCGATGACCCCGCCGACGGCCCCGGCCCCGTAGATGACGTAGCGCATGTCAGCACCCTAGTGGCCCGCCATCAAAGCCGATCGAGGTGGTAGACAATCGAGATGGTAGACATCTGCGCATGGACACGCTGGTCGTCGGAGAGGCCCTGGTCGACGTCGTACGCCGCGGAGCGGAGGTCGTGGAGTATCCCGGCGGCAGCGCCGCGAATGCCGCGGTCGCGCTGGCGCGTCTGGGCCGCCCGGTCCGGCTCTGGACGGCGTACGCCGGCGACGCCGGTGGAGCCGTGCTCGACCACCATCTGACGGAGGCCGGGATCAGGCTCGCGACGGATCCGCACGTCCTTGACCGGACGCCGAGCGCGACCGCGACGATCGGGGCGACCGGGGCGGCGTCGTACGTCTTCGATGTCGACTGGCGGCTCGCGGACGCGCCGGCGACCGACACCGCGCGGTTCGTGCACGTCTGCTCCTGGGGCCCCGTCCTCGAGCCGGGGGCGGGCCGGGTCCGCGACCTGCTCTCGACGACGGCGGCGACGGTGACCTACGACGTCAACGTCCGCCCGGCCGTCACGGGGGTCGGCCCCGGCCTCGCCGAGGCCGTGGAACGTACGGCGGCCCTCGCGCAGCTGGTGAAGGCCAGCGACGAGGACCTGGAGGTGCTCTACCCGGGCTACGGCCTCGAGGAGGCTGCGGCGCGGCTCCGCGCTCTCGGGCCGCGCGCCGTCGTGGTCACCCGCGGTGCGGAGGGGGCGACCTGGTTCGGCGCACAGGTCGTGTCGGTGGGCGCGATGCCGGTGCTCGTCGCCGACACCATCGGCGCCGGCGACACCTTCGGCGCGGCGCTCCTCGACGCGCTGTGGGACGACGACCTTGCCACGATCTCGCAGGAGCGCATCGCGGCGGTGCTCCGCCACGCGGTCCGCGCTGCGGCGGTCACCGTCTCCCGGCCGGGCGCCGATCCGCCGTACGCCTCAGAGCTGCTTGGCTGAGGGCCTCTCGGCCCGCTCCAGCAGCCAGCCCACGAGCGTGCCGGCGAGCACGGTGGCGATGGCGAGCAGCGTGATCCCGATGCTCACCAGTCGTGCCGTGCCGAGACCGTGGACGGCGAGCGCGCGGAGGGCATGGTCGCCCACCTCCTTGACCCCAGCAGCGAGGGCGGCGGTCACGACGAGGCTGAGGCACCACAGCGCGCCGCGGCGCCGGGCGAGCCCCCAGCCGAGCACGACCAGGATCGGCGGGACGGTCGACGAGAGCCAGTAGATGAGGCGGAGGAGGCTCGTCGAGCCGAGCGGGCCGTTCGACTCGATGACATGGATCTCCCACTCGGTGAACCCGATGGCCGCTGCGGCCGCGGCCAGCACGACCAGGGCGCCGAGACGCCTCACCGGGGCGAGCGCGACGACGGCGGCTCCGACGGCCACGGCGACGAACGGCAGCGCGACCAGGACGTAGGAGACCGGACGGCCGAGCTGGGCATAGACCTGGGTGTAGACGGCGAGGATCCTCGTCACCAGCATCACGGCGCCCGCGATCAGCGCCACCACCGTGCCCGGCAGCGGGCCCGCGCCGGTCGGGCGCCGGGCGATGTCGAGGTGCGTGGGCGGCAGTGGCGAGTACGGCGTCATGCCCGCAGGATGCCCGGGGCGCCGCCCGCGAAACCGCGCTCAGGCCAGCAACTCGCGCAGCCGCTCGCAGTTGCGCACGGCATACCCGCGATCGTCGTTGTCGAAGTAGCCCCACACGTCCCGGCCCTGGGCCCGCCACTCCCGGATCCGGTCGGCCCACCAGCGCAGGTCGTCCTCGGAGTAGGACCCCACGTAGAGATGGTCCGGCGACGGGCCGTGCCAGCGGACGTAGACGAACCCGGCGGTCGCGCGCAGGACGCACGGCAGGTGGGCGCCGCTCATGACGACGTACGCCGCCCCCTGCTCCTTGAGGATCTGGTAGGTCTGCTCCTCGCTCCAGCCGGGGTGGCGGAGCTCGACCGACACCTTCAGCCACCGGGGGAGCGAGGCGAGGAAGGTCCGCAGCCGCCTGCGGGTCTCCTCGGTCGGGGCGAAGTCGCCGGGCAGTTGGAGGAGGACGACGCCGGCGTGCTTGCCGAGCGCCGTCATCGCGGCCTCGAGCCGGCGCGCCCAGGCACCGTCGACGTCGTGCAGGCGGCGGCCGTGCGTGATCCACCGCGACGCCTTGACCGACATCACGAACCCGTCGGGCAGGACCTCGCCCCAGCGGTGGAACGGCCGCTCACCCGGCCAGCGGTAGAACGAGGCGTTGAGCTCCACGGTGTCGAAGCGCGCGACGTAGACGTCCCGCCGCTTCGCCGTCGCCAGACCGGGCGGGTAGAGCACACCCTGCCAGTGGTCATAGCTCCAGCCGGAGGTGCCGAGGCGGAGACCGTCCATAGGTTCCAGGTTCCCCGCCCCGGTCTGGGAGGATGCACGGCGTGCGGATCCGGATCGACCTCGCCTACGACGGCAGCAAGTTCCACGGCTGGGCGGCGCAACCGGGGCTGCGGACCGTCCAGGGCGAGCTGCAGGCGGCGATCGCGACGGCGCTGCGGATGCCCGAGGCCCGGGTCGTCGTCGCCGGGCGGACGGACACGGGCGTCCACGCCCGCGGCCAGGTCGCCCATCTCGACGTCGAGCCCGAGGTGGTCGCCGCGTCCGCCGGGCGCTCGCAGGACCCGCCCCTGGAGGCGCTGGTCCGACGGCTGAACGGCATCCTCCCGGCGGACCTGCGGATCCACCGCGCGGTCGAGGCGCCGGCGGAGTTCGACGCGCGCTTCTCCGCGCTGTGGCGACGCTACGCCTACCGGGTCGCGGACCGCCCGGAGTACGCCGACCCGCTGCGCCGCCACCACGTCCTGTTCCGCCCCCGCCCGCTCGACCTCGACGCGATGAACGTCGCCGCCGTGGCCCTCGTCGGTCTCCACGACTACGCCAGCTTCTGCAAGCCCCGCGAGGGTGCCACCACGATCCGCACGGTCCACCGCCTGGTCTGGGAGCGCGACGAGACGGGGGTCGCGGTCGCGACCGTCGTGGCGGACGCCTTCTGCCACAGCATGGTGCGGGCGCTCGTCGGCTGCCTGCTGCTGATCGGGGACGGGCGCCAGGACGCCGCCTGGGCCGGCGAGATCCTGGCCGCGGCCACGAGGTCGCCCTCGGTGCCGGTCGCTCCCGCCGCCGGCCTCACCCTCGAGGAGGTCGGCTATCCGCCGGACGCGGAGCTCGGAGCGCGGCTGCTGGTGACCCGCGCGCGACGCCGGGCCGACGAGGTGGGAGGAGCCGACGATGAGTGATCAGCGCGAGGACCACTACTTCAGCGCCGACCCGTCGGTGCCGTTCGAGCGGATCCCGGTCGAGACCGAGGTCTGGGGCCACGACCTGCGGCTGGTTAGCGGGAGCGGTGTGTTCGCCAAGGGCCGCCTGGACGTGGGCACAGCGGTGCTGTTCCGCGAGACCGAGCCGCCCGCCGGCGGCCGGATCCTCGACCTGGGGTGCGGGTACGGCGTCATCGGCCTCGCCTGCGCGCTGAGCGCGCCCTCCGCGGAGGTGACCGGCGTCGACGTGAACGAGCGGGCCGTGCTCCTCGCGAACGAGAACGCCGCCAGGCTGGGCGTGGCGGGTCGCTACCGGGCGCTCACGCCCGGCCAGGTGCCGTCGGAGCCGTCGTACGACGAGATCTGGAGCAACCCGCCGATCCGGATCGGCAAGGAGGCGCTCCACGCGCTGCTGCTCACCTGGCTGCCCCGCCTGGTGCCGGGAGGCCGCGCGATCATGGTCGTCGGCAAGAACCTCGGTGGTGACTCGTTGCAGCGGTGGCTCACCGAGCAGGGCTATCCGACCACGCGGGTCGGCAGCGCCAAGGGGTTCCGCGTGCTGGAGACGATCCGGCCCGCGTGACGGCGGGCCGATCGCGAGGGCCGGGCGGGCATCGCGATGGCGTCGCGCGGTTGACCGTCAGACGACGGCGGGCTCCGCCGCGAGCCGCACCGGCAGCCGGTCGAGGCTGTAGACGATCGACAGGTCGCGGAAGCCGAGCTCCCCGACGTCGTCGGTGGCGAGGCTCAGGTCGGGGAAGCGCCTGGCGAGACCCGTGAGGGCCGCGCGCATCTCCATCCGGGCGAGCTCCGCGCCGACGCAGCGGTGCAGCCCGTGGCCGAACGCGAAGTGGCTGGTGCCGGCGTTGCGCAGGTCGAACTGCTCGGGGGCCGGCACGACCTCGGGGTCGCGGTTGGCCCCGCTCAGGCTCACGATGACGACCGAGCCCTTCTTGACCTTCTTCCCGAAGAGGTCGTGGTCCGCGCGGGCGAACCGCGGGAACGCGATCTGCACCGGGCACAGGTAGCGGAGCAGCTCCTCGATCACCTGGTCGACCGCGGCCTTGTCGCCCGTCCGCAGGATGTCGTACGCCGCCGGCTGCTGCGTCAGGACGTAGGTGCCCATCGAGAGCATCGACGCCGAGGTCTCATAGCCGCCCAGGAAGACGCCGTCGGCGAGGCCGCCGAGCTCGACGTCGTCGTAGTCGGCGCCCTTGGTGCGGATGATCTCGCCGATCAGCCCGTCGCCCGGGTCGTGGCGCTGCTCCCTCACGGCGTTGATGAGGAACGTGCGGGAGTCGGTCGCGGCGCCGAAGGCCCCCGCGCCGCCCTCGGTGAGGTCGAAGCGGGCCACGCCGAGCTTGTGGAACTCGTCGCGGACCTCCTCCGGCATGCCGAGGAGCTCACAGATCACCCGGAACGGGATCTCGAAGCCGAAGTGCTGGACCAGGTCGACGACCGGCCCGTGGGACGCGAGGTCGTCGAGGGCGTCCTCGACGATGCGGTCGATCATCGACTCGAGCCGGGCGAGGCGGCGCATCGTGAACTCAGGGGTCAGCAGGCCACGCAACCGGGTGTGGTCCGGAGGGTCGGTCATCCCCAGACCGCCGATGCCCTCGGCGTCGGTGCGGGGGCGGGTGCCGAGGAGGTGGCGCATGTCGTTGCTGTAGGAGGTGCTGTCGGCGAGGACGTGCTTCGCCTCGGCATGGCCGGTGACCAGGAAGATGTCGAGGCCGAGCACGTTGCCGAGGACGGTGACGGGCTCCTTCGCCCGCGCCTCCGCGAGCGCCGGCACCGGGTCGACGCCGTGGCGGCGCAAGGGATAGGTGAGGTGCTCCGGGATCTTGCGGAGCGTCGTGATGTCGGGGACCGGCGTGGCCTTCCCGCGCATCGCCCAACGCAGGGCCAGCTTGCGGACCCGCTCCTTCACCCACGTCATCGGCATGCGATAAGTGTGACTGGTCGGTAGCGGCGTTGGCCATCAGGGATGCCCCCGTGTCGACCCCTGAGCCCGGACGAGCCCGGGCGACGGGGCGCGACGGGCGCGTCGGGCGCGGTCACGCCAGGTCGGCGAGCGCGGTGGCCACCGCGCGGTGGAAGGTGGGGTAGGCGTAGATCATCGAGCGGAGGGTGTCGAGCGACAGCTCGGCATGGACGGCGAGGGTCAGCATGGCGAGCACCTCGCCGGCGTAGGGGCCGACGGCGCTCGCACCGACGAGGACACCGCGGTCGGCGTCCGCGACGACCTTGACGAACCCGTCGGCGCCGGGGCCGTGGGTGAAGCCGCGCGACCCCCAGTCCGCGCTGCCGGTCCGGACCGCGAGCCCCGCGTCGCGCGCGGCCGCCTCGGTGAGCCCGACGCCGGCCACCTCGGGATCGGTGAATGTCGTGTGGGGCACGGCGTGGTAGGCCGCGGGTGGACCGTCCTCACCCAGGATCGCCCGACGGGCGACGGCCGACTGATACATCGAGAGGTGCGTGAACGCGCCATGGCCGGCGACGTCGCCGATGACGTAGAGCCAGCCTCCGTCGACGCCCGCGGCCCGCATCCGGTCGTCGACGAAGATCCGGTCGGCGGCGAGGCCGATGGTGTCCAGGCCGAGGTCGTCGAGGTTGGGGACCCGGCCGGCGGCGACGAGGAGCTGGTCGGCGTGGAGCCGGTCGCCGTCGGCGAGGGTGAGGGTGAAGCCGCTGTCATGCTCCACCCGGGTGACCTCGGCGCGGGTGACGACCTGGACGCCCTCCCGGGCGAAGACCTCGGCGAGGAGCGCGGAGGCCTCCGGCTCGTCGTGGGGGAGCAGTCGGTCGGCCTGCTGGACGACGGTGACCTCGACCCCGAAGCGGGCGAAGGCCTGGGTCAGCTCGGCCCCGACCGGGCCCCCGCCGAGCACGATCAGCGAGCCGGGCAGCTCGGTCGCCCGGACGGCCTCCCGGTTGGTCCAGTACGGCGTCCCAGCGAGTCCCTCCACCGGCGGCTCGGCCGGGCGGGTGCCGGGGTTGAGCACCACCGCTCGCCGGGCGCGGTAGGTGATCGGACCGCTCCCGTCGGTGGGCGTGACGGTGACCCGGCGCTCGCCGTCGAGCCGACCGACGCCGTGGTGGACGGTCGCACCGGCGTCTTCCAAGCGCTCGACGGCGGCCTTGTCGGACCAGCCGTCGGTCGCCTCCTCGGACAGGCGGCGGGCGACGGGCGCCCACGCGGGGGTCACCGAGACCTCGCCGGCCAGGCGCCCGGCGCGCTGGGCCTCGGCGAGCGTGTCGGCGGCGCGGAGCATCATCTTCGTCGGGATGCAGGCGTAGTAGGGGCATTCGCCGCCGACGAGGTGCTTGTCGATCGCGACGACCTCGAGCCCGGCGCCGGCCGACTCGAGCGCGAGCGACTCGCCGCCGGGACCGGTCCCGACGACGACCAGGTCGACCTCGTGCTCCGGCATCAGAGCAGGCCCTCGTCGGTGAGGAACTCGTGGGCGACGTCGGCCGTCTTCTCCCGGTCGACCGAGATCTTGGCGTTGAGCGCGGTGAGCTTCTCGGTCGTGAGCGCCTGCATCAGGGGGTCGAGCACGTCGGCGACGTCGGGGTGGGCGGCGAGGAAGTCCGAGCTCACCGCGGGGACGAGGTTCTGCGCGGGCTGGATCTTCTTGTCGTCCTGCAGGACGACGAGGCCCTGGGAGTCGAGCGTGCCGTCGGTGGTGCTGGTCTCGCCGAGCTGGGACTCGCCGTCGAGGACCGACTTGTAGGTCTGGTCGGTGGCATAGCCCAGCGGCAGCAGCTTGGTGACGTCGATGCCGTAGTTCTTCGTGAGCCCGCTCTCGCAGTCGAGCCGGCCCGCGCAGTCGGACGCCGCCGCCAGCACGACCTTCTTGCCCTTGAGGTCGGACAGGTTGCTGACGTCGTTGTCCTGGGCATACTTCTTCGTCACGAAGAACGCGTTGGTGTCGGTCGCGCTGGACTGGTCGAGCAGCGTGATGCCGGCGTCGTCGAGCAGCTTCTTGCCCTGGCGGGCGAGCTGTTCCCCGTCACCGGCCTCGAACGGCTTGGCCTGGTCGCCGTGGGCCACGCTGTTGAGGAAGTTCACGATGCCGCCGACATACTCCGGGACGATGTCGACCTTGCCGGGGAAGGTGGCCATGTAGGCGTCGCGGGTGTCGACGAGCTTCACGCTCGGCTGGTAGCCCGCGTGGGCCAACAGCTCTTTGTACATCTCCGCGACGAGCGCGGCCTCGGAGAAGCTCTGGCTGGCGATGGCGACCGCTCCCTTGGAGGCGCCGCCGGACGGGCTGGCGCTGCCCGACGAGCCGCTGGACAGGTCGTCCCCGGCGCCGCAGGCGCTGGCGAGGAGGAGCGTCCCTGCGGCGAGGAGCGTGGCGGCCGTGCGTCGTACGTTGTGGATCACTGGCGTGCACCTTCCTGAGGTGTCGGTCACACGGAGGACGTGGTGGATCCCAGCCTAGGGACCCGCACCGACAGGGTGACCAGTCCCGCGGCGGCGAGCTCGAGGACGATGGCCACGAGCGCCACCACGACGGCGCCGGCGAGACCCTCGCCGTACTGCGTGCGGGCGAAGCCGTCGGTGATCACCCGGCCGAGGCCGGGACCCGCCACGAGGGCGGCGATGGTGGCGGTCGCCCAGACCTGCACGAGGGCGAGGCGTACGCCGCTCAGCACGAGCGGCAGGGCGAGCGGGAGCTCCACCCGCCAGAACCGCTGGCTCCCGGTCATGCCCATCCCGGCCGCGGCGTCCTGCAGGTGGGCCGGGACCTCCCGGACCGCGACGTAGGCGTTGGTGATGATGGGCGGGAGCGCGAAGAGGGCGAGCGCGATGAGGGTGGCGAGCCCGGCGCGGCCGTAGGGTCCCGCGGTGCGGACCCCGGGCCAGGACGCGGTCACCAGCAGGGCGAGCAGCGCGAAGACCGGGACGGCGCGGCCGATGCCGCTGATGTTGGTCGCGAGCCAGCCACCGCGGCCGAGGTGGCCGAGCCAGAGCGCGAGCGGCAGGCCCAGCACGAGCGCGAGCAGGAGGGCGGTGACCGTCAGCAGGAGCTGCTGGCCGAGCAGGTCGAGGAGACCGCCGTCGCCGGTCCAGTGGCCGCCGGTGGTGAGGTAGCGCCAGGTGTCGCCGAAGAGCCTCATGCGCGCCTCCAGCCGGTGACCGCGCGGCCCGCGAGGACCAGCACGATGTCGAGCACGACGGCGAGGACGACGCACAGCACGGCCGCGCTCAACAGCTCGGCGCGGAAGTCGGTGCGGACGCCGTCGGCGATGAGGTTGCCGAGCCCGCCGTACGCCACCAGCGAGCCGACCGTGGTCAGCGCGACCGTCGAGACGGTCGCGACCCGCAGGCCGGCGAGGATCACGGGTACGGCGAGCGGCAGCTCGATCCGCGCCAGCCGCCGCACCGGGCCGTAGCCGAGCCCGTCGGCCGCGTCCCGGACATCCGGCGGGACGGCGTCGAGCCCGTCGACGACCGCCCGCACGAGGATGGTGAGCGCGTAGACCGCGAGCCCGATGACCACCGTCGTCATCGTGAGCCCCGTGAACGGCACCAACAGGGGGAACAGAGCGAGGCTCGGGACGGTGTAGAGCGCCGTGGTCAGCCCGAGCACCCCCTGGCGGAGCCAGCCGAGCCGGCGCGCGAGCAGCGCGAGCGGGATCGCGACGACCATGCCGAGCGCGACCGCGACGACGGTGATCTCGAGATGCTGGACCAGCGCGGAGCGGAGCTCGCCGCCGCGGTCGTGCCAGTAGGACGGACACACCCAGTGGTTGACGAGCCGGCTGTAGCAGCTGGGCTCGCTCGCCGCCCGGACCGTGTGCGGGGCCAGTAGGGTCACGGACATGGACGTTACCGGGCCGATGCTCGTGGTCGACGCGTTGACGAAGACGTACGACGACGGCACGACCGCCGTTCGCGACCTCTCGCTCAGCATCGACCGCGCTGAGATCGCGGCGCTCGTCGGCCCCTCCGGGTGTGGCAAGTCGACCACGCTGCGGATGATCAACCGGCTCGTCGAGCCGACATCGGGCACGATCAGCCTGGCGGGCCGCGACGTCATGAAGGTGGACCCGGTCGAGCTGCGGCGCGGCATCGGCTACGTCATCCAGCAGGTCGGTCTCTTCCCGCACCAGCGCATCCTCGCCAACGTGATGACGGTGCCCTCGCTGCTGGGCACGCCGAAGGCGAAGGCCCGGGCGCGCGCCGAGGAGCTGCTCGACCTCGTGGGGCTCGATCCGGCGACGTACGCCGGCCGCTATCCGCACCAGCTCAGCGGCGGCCAGCAGCAGCGGGTCGGCGTGGCCCGGGCCCTCGCGGCCGACCCGCCGGTGCTGCTCATGGACGAGCCGTTCGGTGCCGTGGACCCGCTCGAGCGCCGGCGGCTGCAGGACGAGTTCCGCAAGCTGCAGCAGCGGCTCGGCACCACCGTGGTGCTCGTGACCCACGACCTCGACGAGGCGGTCCGGCTCGGCGACAAGGTCGCCGTGATGGCGCCCGGCGGGCGGCTCGCCCAGTGGGGGACACCGGCGGAGGTCCTCGCCCACCCGGCCGACGACTTCGTGGCCTCCTTCGTCGGCTCCGACTCCGGGCTGCGGCGGCTCAGCGTCACCCGGATCACGGCCGACCATCTCGAGTCGCTCGACGGCGTCGCCGCCTCGGCCCTGGCCGCCACGCTCCCGGTCGGTGCGACGCTGGAGGAGGCTCTCGCGCTCATGCTCCGCGATGACCGCGCCGTCGTCGGCGTCACCGACGGTCCCCGCTTCCTGGGCGTCCTGACCCCTGCCGGGGTGCACGCCGCACTGCGCGCGAGCCTCTGAACGTGCAATTGCCCACTCGGGCGCCCAGTCGTGCGCTGCGGCAGGGTTGCCGGACTCGCGCCCGCCGCTGACTGCACGTCCGACGGGCCCTGTGGAGAGCGAGATGCGGAGCAGGGCGTCAGTGGAAAGACTGGCGCCATGAAGGCAGAGACGGCGTTGGCGCAGCTCGGTGGTGTGGCAGACGCCGCCCAGTTGCGGGTGCTGTGCTCGAAGCGCCAGCTGAAGCAGGCGGTGAAGGATCGGCGGATCGTCCGCGCGAGCCGCGGGCGCTACGTGCTGCCCAGTGTTCCGCGGCACCGCCGGCGCGCGGCCGAGCTCACCGGTGTGTGCTCCCACCTGAGCGCAGCGCAGCACTGGGGTTGGAAGGTCAAGTGGCCGCCGGATCGTGCGTGGGTGACCGTCAAGCGCAACCGCAAGCTGAGCCGCCAGCTCCAGACGATCGTGCACGTGGTGTACTGCGACCTGGCCGAGGACGAGGTGATCGACGGTGTCACGTCACCACTGAAGACGGTCGTCGACTGTGCGCGGCGACTTCCGTTCGACGAAGCACTCGCGGTCGCCGACTCGGCACTCCGCTCCGGCATGGTCTCGCGCGCGGCGCTGATCGCCGCCGCCGCGGTGACCTACGGTCCGGGCTCGGCCCAGGTCCGGCGCGTCGCCGCGGAGGCGAGCCCGAAGGCGGCCAACCCGTTCGAGTCGGTGCTGCGGGCGATCGTCCTCGAGTTCGCTGAGCTCAGCGTCGTCCCGCAGCAGGCGGTGATGGCCCGCGGGTTCGTCTACCACCCGGATCTCGTCGACGTGCGGCGCCGGCTGGTCATCGAGGCCGAGTCCCACGAGTTCCACACGGGCAAGGAGGCGTTCGAGATCGACTGCACCCGCTACACCGCGCTGACGGTCACCGGATGGCTGGTGCTCCGTTTCACCTGGGAGCAGGTCATGCGCTCGCCGGCCTATGTGCGCGACGTCCTGCGGTCGCTTTTGCGCGGACCGTGCAACGTGCAGTCGACTCTGCCGCGCGCGTCGGGCCGACCCACCGCCGCGTGAGCCCGACGTCGTTGCCTGCCGATGGCACGTCGGTCGGGTCGTTAACCGGATGCCCGGCGTCAGCGCCAGAGGGAAGAATGCCCTCCCATGGGCCATGTGGACGTCGCCGGGGTGAGGTATGAGCTGCCGGACGGGCGGGTGCTCCTCGATGACGTGTCGTTCCGGGTGGGGGAGGGCGCGAAGGTCGCCCTGGTCGGCGCCAACGGCGCGGGCAAGACGACGCTGCTGAGGCTGGTGACCGGAGAGCTGGCGCCCCACGCCGGTGTCGTGACCCGCTCCGGCGGCCTCGGCGTGATGCGGCAGATGGTCGGCGCCGGCCTCGGCCCCGACGACACCGTCGCGGATCTGCTGCTCTCCGTGGCGCCGCCGCGGGTGCGGGCGGCGGCGGCCGAGGTCGACGCCTGCGAGCTGATCCTCATGGACGTCGACGACGAGCGGACCCAGATGAGGTACGCCACGGCGCTCGCGGAGTACGCCGACGCCGGCGGCTACGACCTCGAGGTCACCTGGGACGTCTGCACGATGGCCGGTCTCGGCGTGCCGTACGACCGCGCCCGTCATCGCGCCCTCGACTCGCTGTCGGGTGGCGAGCAGAAGCGGCTCGTGTTGGAGTATCTCCTGCGTGGGCCCGACGAGGTGCTCCTCCTCGACGAGCCGGACAACTTCCTCGACGTGCCCGGCAAGATCTGGCTCGAGGAGCGGATCCGGGAGTCGCCGAAGACGATCCTCTACGTCAGCCACGACCGGGAGCTGCTCGACAACACCGCGACCCGGGTGGTGACGGTCGAGCTCGGCGCCGCGGGCAACCTGGTCTGGACCCATCCCGGCGGGTTCGCGAGCTACCACCAGGCCCGGCGCGAGCGGTTCGCCCGGTTCGAGGAGCTGCGCCGGCGCTGGGACGAGGAGCACGCGAAGCTGCGCGCGCAGATGCTGATGTACAAGCAGAAGGCGGCCTACAACTCCGACATGGCCAGCCGCTACCAGGCGGCGCAGACCCGGTTGCGGAAGTTCGAGGACGCCGGTCCGCCGACCGAGCAGCCTCGCGAGCAGCAGGTGACGATGCGGCTCACGGGCGGTCGCACCGGCAAGCGCGCCGTGGTCTGCGAGCGGCTCGAGCTCAGCGGGCTGATGAAGCCCTTCGACCTCGAGGTCTGGTACGGCGAGCGCGTGGCCGTCCTAGGCAGCAACGGCTCCGGCAAGTCGCACTTCCTCCGGCTCCTCGCGGCCGGCGGCACGCGTCCCGACAAGGAGCACGAGCCGGTCGGCGACAGCCCCGTCGAGCCCGTGCGCCACACCGGCGTCGCCCGGCTCGGTGCTCGGGTCAGGCCGGGATGGTTCGTGCAGACCCACGCCCACCCCGAGCTCGTCGGTCGGACGCTGCTCGAGATCCTGCACCGAGGCGACCCGCACCGCGCCGGGATGGGCCGGGAGCAGGCGAGTCGGGTGCTCGACCGCTACGAGCTGGCTCACGCCGCGGAGCAGCGGTTCGACTCGCTCTCGGGCGGTCAGCAGGCTCGCTTCCAGATCCTGTTGCTCGAGCTCAGCGGCGCCACCCTGCTCCTGCTCGACGAGCCGACCGACAACCTCGACGTGCAGTCCGCCGAGGCGCTCGAGGCCGGCCTCGAGGCGTTCGAGGGCACCGTCCTGGCGGTCACCCACGACCGCTGGTTCGCGCGTGGCTTCGACCGGTTCCTGGTGTACGGCGCCGACGGGACCGTCTATGAGTCGCCCGAGCCGGTCTGGGACGAGACCCGCGTGGAGCGGGCCCGATGACTCGCCCCAGCGCTGCGCAGACCCGAACGGTGTTCCTCCGGGCATGACCGCAGAAGGAGGCAGGCCCCGAGACCGGTGGACGTGGTCTCGGGGCCTGCCCGTCCTCTCCCGACTGGACGAGGGGGAGGAGTGCGGGGCCGTCAGGACGTGGACTCGGAGGAGTCGGAGTCGAGGGTGACGGTCGTGGTCCGGCTCTTGCCGTTCCGCTCGTAGGTCACGGTGACCTTGTCGCCCGGTCGGTAGGACCGGATCGTGGCCACCAGCGAGTCCGAGCCGGTGATCTGGTGGTCGTCGACCTTGGTGATGACGTCGCCCGCCTGGATCCCGGCCTTGTCCGCGGTCGAGCCGTCGTTGACCTTCTCCACCTTGGCGCCGTTGCCGTCGAACAGGTCGGCCGTGCCCGGGTTCTGCGAGCCCGCGCCGGCGTCCGAGACCGAGATGCCGAGCCGGGCGTGGGTCGGGGTGTCGCCCTTGATCATCTGGTTGACGATCGGCATGACCTCGTCGATCGGGATCGCGAAGCCCAGCCCGATCGAGCCGGACTCCTCCGAGGAGTCGCTGGAGCCGGTGGTGCGGATCGAGGCGTTGATCCCGACGACGTGGCCCGCCATGTCGACCAGCGCGCCACCGCTGTTGCCGGGGTTGATCGCGGCGTCGGTCTGGATGGCCGGGTAGACCGTCGCGTTGCCCTGCTCGTCGGAGCCGACGTTGACCGGCCGGTTGAGGGCGCTCACGATGCCCGAGGTCACCGTCGAGTCGAGCCCGAACGGCGAGCCGATCGCCACGACGCTCTGACCGACGACGAGGTTGCTCGACTTCCCGATCGTCGCCGGGGTCAATCCGGACACGTTGGCGGCCTTGATGACGGCGGTGTCGGTGAGCGGGTCGGTGCCGAGGATCTTCGCGGAGGCGGAGGAGCCGTCGTTGAAGTCGACCTTGATCGTGCCGTTGTCGCCGGCGACCTCGACCACGTGGTTGTTGGTGAGGATCTCACCGTCGCTGCTGAGGATGATGCCCGAGCCCGACCCGGCCTCCTGCTGGCCCGACACCTCGATCTTCACCACCGAGGGCAGGACCTGCGCCGCGACCTTCTCGACCGTCCCCGAGGGAGCCGCCTCGTTGACGACCTTGGACGAGGTCGCGCCCGACGGGCTCGCGACGTCGCCGGCGTGGCCGTCGTGCTGGCTGCTGTAGAGCGCCGCACCGCCGATGCCGGCACCGCCGCCGACGATGAGCGAGGCCGCGATCACCCCGGCAGCGAAGCCGAGCCGACGCGGCCGGCGCGGCCGCTGGGCAGGCGTGTGCGGGGCCGGGCCGTAGAGCGGGTGACCCTGGTCCGCGGCCGGCATCGCCGCGGTCAGCGGTGTGGTCGGCGGTGGCCCCTGCGGGCCGGCGTAGCCGCCGTACGGCTGACCGGAGGGCTGGCCGGAGGTCGACGGAGTCCACAGCGGCGCCGTGGGCTCGCCGGCGGAGTCCCCGGGACGGCGGGTCTCGTCGTCGCCGGACTGAGGGAAGTCGTTCATGTCACCAACTCTTTCCTGCGTGCCTGTGAGCCCGCTGAGACCTGGCTGGGCGGGAAGAAAAAGTCCGGGCGGTCAGGGCTCGACGCCGAGCGTCAGCTTCTTGAGGAGTACGGCGAGCTCCTGCCGCTCGGTCGGCTCGAGCACGGCGATGAGCTCCTCCTCGGCCTTGCAGCGCAGCTTCATCGCCTGCTTCCAGATCTCCATCCCGGCCTTCGTGACCTCGATGTCGACGCGACGGCGGTCCTCGGCGGCGGGGCTGCGCCGGATCCACCCGGCCCGCTCCAGGCCGTCGAGCCGTCCGGTCATGCCCGCTCCGCTCAACCCGAGGTCGTCGGCGAGCTGCGACGGTGTGGCGTGGCCGGGCGTCTCACGGACCATCAGCTGGTGGAGCGTCTGGTACTCGAAGTCCTGGAGCCCCACCTGGTCGAGCGCCTCGCGGGTGGTGTCCTTGAGGTGGCGCATCAGCCGCGCCATCCGCACCACGATGGCCTCGACCTCGGCGTCGAAGGCAAGGTCGATCCAGTGGTCGTGCCAGCGCGCGACATGGCGGTCGGCCCAGTCGGTCGGCTCGGTCGCCGCGGCGGTCTCCATGCCTCGAGTGTAGGGAGCGGGAGGTTGGCGAGACGGTGTCCGTCACCGCGGGACCGGGGCCCGGGTCCTCGCCTCCACCACCTCGGTCCAGCGGACGGCTCCGTCACCCGCTGTTCACCTGACTCCGCCAAGGTCGCCGCGTGATCGACGCCGCTGCCGGCCCTGCTGCCGACCCTCTGCTTCGTGGGTGCCTGGCCCCCGCGCCTCGTACTCTCGTCGACGTCTTCCGCGCGACTCTCGCCCAGGCCGCCGACGACCCGGCGGTCGACGCCGGCAACCGCGTGCTCACCTACGCCGAGCTCGAGGAGGCCGCCGAGGGGCTGGCGGCCGAGCTCAACGCGGCCGGGGTCGGCCGCGGGGACAGGGTGGGCGTCCGGATCATGAGCGGCACGACCGAGCTCTACACCGCCATCCTCGGGGTCCTGCTCGCGGGTGCGGCGTACGTCCCCGTCGACGCCGACGACCCCGACGAGCGCGCCCGGCTCGTCTTCGGTGAGGCCGAGGTCGCCGCGATCGTCGGCAACGACCTACAGGTGGCCCGTCCGCCGTCCGCCACCCCGCGCGCGCCGCGGGAGCCCGAGGAGCCGGGCCCCGACGACGACGCCTGGGTCATCTTCACCTCGGGGTCGACGGGCACCCCGAAGGGGGTCGCCGTCAGCCACCGCAACGCCGCCGCGTTCGTCGACGCGGAGGCGCGGATGTTCCTCCAGGACCGTCCGATCGGCGTGGGCGACCGAGTGATGGCCGGTCTCTCGGTGGCCTTCGACGCGAGCTGCGAGGAGATCTGGCTGGCGTGGAGGTACGGCGCCTGCCTCGTGCCGGCGCCGCGCGCGCTCGTGCGCAGCGGCGTCGACGTCGGGCCCTGGCTCGTCGCCAACGCCATCACCATCGTCTCGACCGTGCCGACGCTGGTCGCGCTCTGGCCGGCGGAGGCGCTCGCGAAGGTCCGGCTGCTCATCATGGGCGGCGAGGCCTGCCCACCCGAGCTGGTCGCCCGCCTGCAGGCGCCCGGTCGTGAGGTGTGGAACACCTACGGCCCCACCGAGGCGACGGTCGTGGCCTGCGGTGCGTTGCTGACCGGGACCGGCCCGGTGCGGATCGGGCTGCCGTTGGACGGGTGGGACCTCGCGGTGGTCGACCCCGCGACCGGCGAGCGTGTCCCCGACGGCGCCACCGGTGAGCTGATCATCGGCGGCGTCGGGCTGGCGCGCTACCTCGACCCGGCGAAGGACGCCGAGAAGTACGCCGCGATGCCCACGCTCGGCTGGGCACGTGCCTACCGCTCGGGCGACCTGGTCGTGAACGACCCGGCGGGGCTGCTCTTCGGCGGCCGTGCGGACGACCAGGTCAAGCTCGGCGGCCGCAGGATCGAGCTCGGCGAGGTCGACTCGGCACTGCTGGGGCTGCCGGGCGTGAAGGGGGCCGCGGCCGCCGTACGCCGGACGAAGGCGGGCAACTCGCTGCTGGTCGGCTACGTCACCACCGAGGAGCCCTTCGACGCCGGACGGGCGGTCGCGCTGCTGCGCGAGCGGATGCCGGCCGCGCTCGTGCCCCGGCTCGCGGTGGTCGACACACTACCGACCCGGACGTCCGGCAAGGTCGACCGTGACGCGCTGCCGTGGCCGGTGACGGGGGCCGGGGCCACCGGGGAGCGCGGTGGCCTCACCGATACCGAGGCGTGGGTGGCCGGGCTGTGGCACGACATCCTCGGTGCCGACGTCGCAGGCGCCAAGGACGACTTCTTCGACCTCGGTGGCGGCTCGCTGACGGCCGCTCAGATGGTGTCGCGCCTGCGCGAGCGCTACCCAGAGGTCGCCATGGGCGACATCTACGACCGGCCGACGGTCGGCGCGCTGGCGGCGTACCTCGACGAGATGGGCTCCTCGACCGCGGTGGTGGACCGGGAGGTCCCGGTCGTCCCGCTCAAGACGCAGGCCGGCCAAGTGGCCGCGACGCTGCTGCTGCGCTGCCTGGCGGCGCCACGCTGGCTCGCCTGGCTCGCACTCGTCACCCGCGTGCTGCGCGACACCGCGGGAACCGGTGCGATGACGTGGCTGCCGGTGCTGCCCTGGTGGCTCGTCGTCCTTGGCGTCGTCGTGTTCCTCACCCCGCCCGGACGCATGATCCTGGCCGCCGGGGTGGCGCGGCTGACGCTGCGCGGCGTCGAGCCGGGGGACCACCCGCGTGGCGGCAAGGTCCATCTCCGGCTCTGGTTCGCCGAGCACGCCGCCGAGCAGCTCGGCGCCCACGGGCTGGCGGGCGCCCCGCTGATGACCTGGTACGCCCGGCTGCTCGGCGCGCGGATCGGCAACAACGTCGACCTCCACTCCCTGCCGCCCGTGACCGGTTTCCTCACGCTGGGCAAGGGCGCCTCCGTCGAGCCGGAGGTCGACCTCGCCGGCCACTGGGTCGACGGAGACATCCTCCATCTCGGCGGCGTGCGCGTCGGCGCGCGGGCCCGGATCGGCGCCCGCTCCATGCTCTGTCCGGGGGCCGACGTGGGCGCCGACGCCGAGATCGCACCCGGGTCGGCGGTCTTCGGGAGGGTGCCCGACGGCGAGTACTGGTCCGGATCGCCGGCGGTCCGCGTCACCAAGGAGGCCCGTGGGCCGTGGCAGGAGCGGATCTGGCGTTCGCCCCTCTGGCTCGCCGCCTACGCCGCCGTCGCCGCCGCGCTCGCGCTCCTGCCGGCGGTCGCGATCGGCGCGGGAGCCGCGATCCTGGTCCTGCTCGGCGGCCGCCCGGCGTCGTACGCCGACGTCCTCGGGCTGCTGGCGTGGAGCCCGGTCGCCGTCCTGGCGGGACTGGCCGTCCTCGCGCTGCTGGTGCTGCTGGTCGTCCGCGCCGCCGGTCTGCTGATTCGGCCCGGCGTGCACCCGGTGCGCAGCGGTGCCGGCGTCGCGATCTGGGCGACGATGCGGGTCCTGGACGACGCGCGCACGTGGTTGTTCCCGCTCTACTCCTCGACACTCACGCCGCACTGGCTGCGTCTGCTGGGCGCCCGGATCGGCAGGGACGTGGAGGCGTCGACCGTGCTGATGATCCCGACCCTGACCCAGGCCGGCGACGAGTCGTTCCTCGCCGACGACACCCTCATCGGCGGCTACGAGCTCGGGGGTGGCTGGGTGCGGGTCGAACGGGTGAAGATCGGCAAGCGCGCGTTCGTCGGCAACTCCGGGATGGCGGCGCCGGGCCGCAAGGTGCCGAAGGCCTCGCTCGTCGCGGTGCTCTCGGCCGCGCCGCGGCGGAAGAAGGCACGCTCGGGGGAGTCCTGGCTCGGCTCCCCGCCCGCGCCGCTGCGCCGTACCGCCTCCGAGGACGACACGGGGCGCACCTTCGCCCCGGCCCGCCGGCTGAGGGTGGCGCGGGCGCTGGTCGAGGTGGCCCGGCTCGTGCCGGCGACGCTCGCCTTCGTGCTCCCCGCCCTGGTCGCGGTCGGAGTGGTCCGGATCTGGGATATCGCGGGGCCGCTCGTCGCGCTCGTCCTCACCGGCCCGCTGCTGGCCCTCGCCGGCGCCGTCGCCGCGCTGCTCACCGTCGCGGCCACGTGGCTGCTCTGCGGCCGGATGCGGCCCGGGACGCACCCGCTGTGGAGCAGCTTCGTCTGGCGCAACGAGCTCGCCGACACCTTCGTCGAGATGCTCGGCGCCCCGTGGTTCGCCGGCCCGGTCGCGGGGACGCCGCTGCTCGGCGCCTGGTTCCGGCTGATGGGTGCCCGGATCGGCCGCGGCGTGTGGATCGAGACCCACTGGCTGCCCGAGACCGACCTCGTCGTCCTGGGGGACGGCGCGACCGTCAACCGCGGCACCGTCGTCCAGACCCACCTCTTCCACGACCGCATGCTCGCCCTCGACAACGTCACGCTGCGCCGCGGTGCGACGCTCGGGCCGAACTCGGTGATCCTGCCCGCCGCCACCCTCGGGCGGCACACCACGGTCGGGCCGGTCTCGCTCGTCATGCGCGGCGAGTCGGTCCCGGACAAGACGGTGTGGATCGGCAACCCGATCGGGCCGTGGGTCTGAGGGTGTCGTGCGTTTGCCGTCGTCCGTCCGCGATCGTTCCTCGTTAGGGTGCCGTCCGTGCCTCACCTCCCCACCGCCGACCCGTACCTGCCCGGCCACGGCGACCCGTCGTGGAGCGCCGAGCACTACGACCTCGAGCTCGACTACGACCTGGCCGCCAACCGGCTCTCCGGCACCGCCACGATCACGGCGGTCGCCGCGGAGGAGACCGGCCGCGTCGTGCTCGACCTCGCCCGGCTCGCGGTCCAGAAGGTGTACGTCGACGGCCGGGCGCCGGCGAAGTACGCGCACCGCGACCACCGCCTCGTGCTCACCCTCCGCCGCCGCATCCCCGCCGGGCAGCGCTTCGAGATCACGGTGAGGTACGCCGGCAACCCGCGCCCGCTCGTCGTACCCCACCTCGGGGACGCCGGCTGGGAGGAGCTCGAGGACGGTGTGATCGTCGCCGGTCAGCCGCACGGCGCGCCGACGTGGTTCCCCTGCAACGACCGCTGCGACGACAAGGCGTCCTATCGCATCGCCGTCACCACGGCGGCGAACTACACGGTGGTCGCCAACGGCGTGCTCACCGACCGGATCCGGCGCGGGTCGGGGGAGACCTGGGTCCATCGCCAGGACGAGCCGATGTCGCCGTACCTCGCGACCGTGCAGATCGGCCGCTACACGCTCCTCGACGAGGCACCGACCCAGGACTGCCCGGTGCCGACGCGGGCCGCGATCCCGGCCGACGCGGTGGACGGCTATGCGAAGGCGTTCGACCGCCAGCGCGAGATGATCGCCTACTTCAGCGAGGCCTTCGGGCCCTATCCGTTCCCGGGCTACACCGTGGTGGTGACCGACGACGACCTCGAGATCCCGCTCGAGTCACAGTCGCTCTCGACCTTCGGTCGCAACTTCCTCACCTCCGACTGGTCGGAGGTGCGCCTCGTCGCCCACGAGCTGGCCCACCAGTGGTTCGGCAACGCTGTCACGATGGCGTCGCTCCAGCACATCTGGCTGCACGAAGGGTTCGCCTGCTACGCCGAGTGGCTCTGGTCGGAGGAGGCCGGCCACGACACCGCGGCCGCGCACGCCGCCCACCACCATGCCCGGCTGGCGAAGCTCCCGCAGGACCTGCTGCTCGCGGATCCGGGGCCCGAGGACATGTTCGACGACCGGATCTACAAGCGGGGTGCCCTCACCCTGCACGCGCTGCGGCTCACCGTGGGTGACGAGCCGTTCTTCGAGCTCCTGAAGGAGTGGGTACGCCGCCACACGGGCGGCACGGTCACGACGGCCGACTTCGAGGCGCTCGCCGGTGAGGTCAGCGGCGCGGAGCTGGGCGGCCTCTTCGACGTCTGGCTACGGAAGAAGGAGCTCCCGGCACTGCCGTGAGCGGGTTCTCCCCAGCTCGCGGGCCCACGGCGGTCCACTCGCCGTCGCCGGCCAAGGTGGCGACATGGCCCCGGACGTCGAGCGTGCGGGCCGGCAGGACGGGCAGCTCGTCCGGACGGCCGCTCCAGCCACCGACGCCGAGCCCGCCGGCCTTGAGGAGCGCCTCGGTGCGCGTCCAGGTGAGCCGATCGCCGACCCCGTCGACGGGCGGCCCGGCCCGGAGCTGTGCTCGGTCCACCGGGTCACGCGGTCCGTCGCCAGATCGCCAGCCGACGGTGCCAGCCCGGGACCATCGAGTCGGTGAGCGGGCCGAGGTGGACGAGCTCGAAGCCGTCGAGCACGGCGGTCATGTCCTCGGGGACGTAGCGGTAGGGCGGACCGTCGTCGTCGGGCCGGTCGAGTGGGAAGACGCCGCTCGCGAGCAGACCTCCGGGCTTGACGACGGCGCGGGCGAGGTCGCCGACCCGCGGTCGCAGGGCGGGCGGCAGCGCGCAGAAGAACGTGTGGTCCCACAGCAGGTCGACCGGGCCGCGGGTGCGCGCGAGGACGGGGTCGCTGTCGAGCGCGTCGCCCACCATGTAGTCGACCTCGGGGAACCGCGCGCCGGCGTAGGCCGCGGCGGTGACGGAGAGGTCGACCGCCGTCACACTCCAGCCGGCGTCGGCGAGCGCGCCGGCGTCGTACGCGCGACCGGCGCCGGGTACGAGCGCCCTACCGGGAGCGCCGAGCCGGCTGTCGGCGAGGGCGTCGACGAGGAGCGGGGTGACGCCGCCGAGGTCCCAGGGCGTGACCTCCCGGGCATAGGCGGCGTCCCAGTCGACGGGGTCGGTGGTCATGGCCGCAGCGTAGCGATCGTGCTCAGACAGGGAGCCCGAGGGCACGCATCCGCGCGCGCAGCTCGTCGGCACCGGTGAAGACGAGCCCGCACAAGCCCAGCTCGCGCGCGGCCGCGACGTTGTCGGGTCGGTCGTCGACGAAGACCAGCCGCTCGGCCGGCAGGCCCGCGCGCTCGACCGCGAGGCGATAGATCGCCGGGTCCGGCTTCGCCAGCCGCTCCGTGCCCGAGACCACGACGTCGTCGAGCAGCCCGACGACGTCGTACGCCGCTGGGGCGTGCGGGTAGAGCTCGTGCGACCAGTTGGTCAGCCCGATCTGGCGTACGCCGGCGGCGTGGAGCTCCCGGACGAGCTCGTGCGTGCCGGCGACCGGGCCGGTGAGGGAGAGCGCGAAGTGGTCGACGTAGGCGCGGCCGTGCGGCAGCCACTGGGGCGCCTCACGCTCGAGCTCGTCGAGCGCCTCGGCCCAGCTGCGCCCGGCGTCGCAGGCGAGGTTCCAGGTGTGGAAGTCGAAGCCGGCGAAGAAGCGGACGGCCTCCTCCTGGCCGACCCCCGCCGCGACCGCCGGCACCGGGTCCCACTCGATCAAGACATTCCCGAAATCCCACACGACCCCCCTCGCGCCGCCCATCACGCACGCTCGCTGCGTTGTCGTCGGTCGACGGCCAACCCCGGGCCGCCTCCCTCCTCCGCCTTGCGAGCGCACGCGCTGGACGACGCGAGATTCACTGAGGGGTCACGCCCAGCGCTGCTCGCTCGGGGTGAAGGAGAGGCCGCGCTGACCGGTGTAGATCTGCTTGGGGCGGGCGATCTTCTGCTCCTTGTCCTGGACGAGCTCGAGCCACTGCGCGAGCCAGCCGGGGGTGCGCCCGATGGCGAACAGGACGGTGAACATCTCCGGCGGGATCTGGAGCGCCTCATAGATCAGACCGGAGTAGAAGTCGACGTTCGGGTAGAGCCGCCGCTTGACGAAGTACTCGTCCTCGAGCGCGATCTTCTCCAGCTCCTGCGCGATCTTGAGGAGCGGGTTGACGCCGGTGACCTCGAAGACGTCCTCGGTCGCCTTCTTGATGAGCTTGGCGCGCGGGTCGTAGTTCTTGTAGACCCGGTGGCCGAAGCCCATGAGCCGCTCGTTGCCGGCCTTGACGCCCTCGATGAAGGAAGGCACGTTCTCGATCGACCCGATCCGGCGCAGCATCCGCAGGACGGCCTCGTTGGCGCCGCCGTGGAGCGGGCCGAACAGCGCGCCGACGCCGGCGGCGACCGCGGAGTAGGGGTCGACCTGGGTCGAGCCCACGCTGCGCACGGCGTTGGCCGAGGCGTTCTGCTCGTGGTCGGCGTGGAGGATGAAGAGCGTGTCGAGCGCCTTGATGATGCGCTCGTCCGCGGCGTAGCGCGGCTCGCTCATCTTGAAGAGCATCGAGAGGAAGTTCTCGGTGTAGGACAGCGCGTTGTCGGGGTAGACGTACGGCTTGCCCTGCGCGTGCCGGAAGGACCAGGCGCCGAGCGTCGGCATCTTGGCGATCATCCGGACGACCTGCAGGTGACGGTTGTCCGGGTCCATGATGTTGCTGGCATCCGGGTAGAAGGTCGACATCGCGCCGACCGACGCCATCAGCATCCCCATCGGGTGGGCGTCGTAGCGGAAGCCCTGCATGAAGCCCTTGATGTTCTCGTGCACGAACGTGTGGAACGTGATCTCGTGCACCCACTGCTCGAACTGCTCCTTGGTGGGCAGGTCGCCGTGGATCAGCAGGTAGGCGACCTCGAGGAAGCTCGAGGACTCCGCCAGCTGCTCGATGGGATAACCGCGGTACTCCAGGATGCCCTTGTCGCCGTCGATGTAGGTGACGGAGGAGCGGCAGGAAGCGGTGTTGACGAAGCCGGGGTCGTAGACGGCCAGCCCGGGACCCTCTTCGTTTGTCGCGGGGTCGGCGGCCTTGATCTTCCCGATGTCGGAGGCGCGGATGGTGCCGTCGACGATCGGGACGTCGTACTCGATCCCGGTGCGGTTGTCGCGCACGGTAAGAGATTCAGTCACACGTTGAACGGTAACCCTCGGCTCCCGTCGTACGGAACTCGGTGTCCCGACCGGTGACACTCACCGGCTCACGCCAGCGAGTCGAGGATCGCGAACCAGCGCTCCGCGCTTCCGGCGTACGGCGCCAGGCCGCTGCTCATCGCGTCGTACACCCGCTCGGCTGACTCCTCGGCCATCGTGATGATCTCGGGCGGGTATCCGTAGGCGAGCTGGTGCTCCTCGAACTCGTCCTGGTCGATGATCTCGACCGCCCCGTCCCAGCGCTTGACGACGTCGAGGTCGAGGTCGATCGAGCGCAGGACGGTGTCCTCCCAGACCGCCGGCGTCGCCATGTCGACGTAGATCTCGGCGTTGATGGGTCCGGGGTTGTCGCCCGTCGCCGTCGGACGGTTGAAGACGGTGAGGTGGGCGGCGTCGTGGCGCGGCACCAGGCCCACCGAGACCCAGTCCGCGTCGAACGCCTTCCCGGGCTTGGCGTAGCGGGTCCCGGCGGGATAGCCCAGCCAGTCGCCCTCGTCGTCGGCGCCGAGGTAGGTCCCCGCCCAGTGCCAATGAGGCCGGCCACCCCACTTCGTCATGGCGACGGTGATGGGACGGCCGGCCTCGAAGCGCTCCATGGGGTCAGTCTGCCGCACCTGCTAGGACTTCTTGGTCGGCATGACGTACCTCGCGCCGAGGGCCACGAGGTCCTGGTAGCGCGAGCCGGTGAACTTGCCGAAGTTGTGGATCACGTGGGCGTCGAGGCCGACGAGGACGCGCGCCTGGTTCTTGAGGATGCCCTTGACGATGATCTGCGCGGCCTTCTCGGGCGGCATCTTCGCGAGCTTCTCGTCGAAGAACTTCGCCGAGGCGGACGCGTCGTCCTTCGCGGAGTAGCGCGCCGAGCGCGCGACCGAGGTCTTGATGCCGCCGGGGTGGACGGCGGTGACGCCGACCTTGTGGCCGTCGATGAGGATCTCCTCGCGCAGCGCCTCGGTGAACCCGCGGACGGCGTACTTCGCGGCGTTGTAGAACGACTGGTCGGGCATCGAGACGAGGCCGAAGAGCGAGGAGATGTTGACGATGTGACCGTCGCCGGACTCGATGATCGCGGGCAGGAAGAGCTTCGTGCCGTGGACGACGCCCCAGAAGTCGATCCCGATGATCCAGTCGATGTCGTCCCACTCGAGGTCCTGGACGCGCCCGGACAGCGCGACGCCCGCGTTGTTGATCACGACGTTGACGCGGCCGAAGTGCTCGAGCACCGCGGCGGCGTACGCGGTGAACGCCTCGCGGTCGGCGACGTCGAGCCGGTCGGACCGGACTTCCTTGGCGCCGGCCTGCTTGGCGAGCTCGACCGTCTCGGCCAGGCCCGCCTCGTTGACGTCCGACAGGGCGAGCAGCGCGCCGCGCTGGGCGAGCTCGACCGCGAGCGCGCGGCCGATGCCCGACCCGGCGCCGGTGAGGACGACGACCTTGTCATCGAGGGACTTCATGCGTTCACTTCCTGCTTCTTCTCGGACGCCTGGGGCGTGGAGGCGGCGACGACGTACTTCTCGACGTCGAAGGTGTGGAGAAGACCGCGGAACACGAACGTCGTGCGCGGCCAGAGGGTGGTGTTGCGGCCGTGCTCGTCGAGGTACCAGCTGGCGCAGCCGCCGGAGGACCAGACGGTCGGCTTCATCCGTTCCTGGATGTCGGCGTTCCAGGCGGCGAAGGCCTCCTCGGTCGGCTCGACGGTCGCGAAGTCGTTGACGCGCATCGTGCGGATGGCGTCGCGGACGTATTGCACCTGGGACTCGATGATGAAGACCATCGAGGAGTGACCCAGGCCGGTGTTCGGCCCGACCACGAAGAAGAAGTTGGGGAACTCGGGCACCGTGGTGCCCTTGTACGCCGCCGTGCCGGTCTCCGCGAACCGTTCGCTCATCAGCCGACCGGTGCGGCCGGTGATGCGGTGGGCGATCGGCATGTCGGTCGTGTAGAAGCCCGTGGCGACGATGAGGACGTCGATCTCTCGCTCCGTGCTCGCGCCCGAGGCATCCTCGGTGACGATCGCGTTGCCGGTGACCTTGGCGATCCGGTCGGTGACCAGGTCGACGTTGTCGGCGTCGAGGGCGGGGTAGTAGGCGTTGGAGATGAGGATCCGCTTGCAGCCGATCTCGTAGGTCGGCGTGACCTTCTGGCGCAGCTCGGGATCCTTGATGCCCGTGCGGATGTTCTTCAGCGCGGCGAGCTTCGCCGGCAGGGCGAGCCGCGGGTTCTTGGTGAAGGCCGGGACGTAGAGCTCGCGGCCCCAGTAGATCGCCGTGCGCGCCGCGCGCTGCAGCCCGGGAACGTGCCGGAAGGCGAGCTTCTCCAACCCGGAGTAGCGGTGCTCGTTGCGGGGGATGACCCACGGCGCCGTGCGCTGGTAGACGTCGAGGTGGCCGCCCGACGCGGCCAGGACCTTCTGCACCTCGGGCACGATCTGGATCGCGCTCGCGCCGGTCCCGATGATGGCGACCCGCTTGCCGGTGAGGTCGACGTCGTGGTCCCACCGGGCGGAGTGGAAGATCTCGCCCTGGAAGCCGTCGATCCCCTCGATGTCGGGCAGCCTCGGCTCCGAGAGCGCTCCGGGGCCGGCGATGACCGTCCGGGCGGCATAGGTCCGGACGCCGGCCGGGCCGCGGGTCTCGACCAGCCAGCGCTGACCCTCGTCGTCCCACGCGGCGCTGACCACCTCGGTGTCGAAGACGAAGCGGTCGAGCACGCCGGAGCCCTCGGCGACCCGCTTGATGTAGGCCCAGATCTCCGGCTGGGGGGAGAAGCTCATCGACCAGTCCGGGTTGGGCGCGAACGAGTAGCTGTAGAGCTGGCTCGGCACGTCGCAGGCCGCGCCCGGATAGGTGTTGTCACGCCAGGTGCCGCCGACGTCGGAGCCCTTCTCGACGACGACGAAGTCACGCTCGCCGTCCTCGTCGAGCTTGATCGCGGCGCACAGTCCGCCGAACCCGGCGCCGACGATCAGGTGGTCGACGAAGGTGTGGTCGCTCGTGGTCATGCTCACACCGTAGGTTGCTTATTGAACGAGTGTCAATAGAATGGTGCGCATGAGTACGACGAGCAGCGGGCCGAGGACGCGGATGTCTCCCCAACAGCGCCGTGAGCAGCTCCTCGACCTGGGCGTCCGCCTCTTCGCCACCCGCTCGCTCGACGAGATCTCGATCGATCTCCTCGCCCAGGAGGCCGGCATCTCGCGCGGGCTGCTCTACCACTACTTCGGCGACAAGGTCGCCTTCCGTGAGGCGGTCGTGCGCCGGGCCGCGGACGACCTCGTCGCCCAGACCGAGCCGCCCGCCGAGGGTGACGAGATCGCCAAGCTGCTGCACTCGGTGGCGGCGTACGTCGACTTCGTCGATGCCAACTACGAGGGCTATCTCTCGCTCGTGCGCGGTGCGGCGAGCGAACCGGCGCTGCGCGCGGTCTACGACGACGCGTTCCGGGCACTGGGGGAGCGGTTCTTCGACATCGGGTCCTCGATCGTCCCGGACACGCCCGCGTCGCGCCTGCTGGTGCGCGGGTGGCAGGCGATGACCGAGGAGCTGGTGCTGGCCTGGAAGGCGGGCGAGACCGACCTCACCCGTGACCAGCTCCTCGACCTGCTCGTGGCGTCCCTGCCGGCGCTGATGGGCGCCCTGCCCGCGTAGCCTGCTGAGGTGAGCGCTATCACGAAGCGGGTCCACCACCTGGCCGACGGACGCGAGCTGATCTACTTCGACGACGCGGACACGACGCTCCCGCCCGACCGTGCCCCGGACCGGCGCATCCTCGACGACCGGCCGCCCACTGCGACGATGCGCCAGGACGTGCTGACCGGCGAGTGGATCTCGGTCGCCACGGCCCGCCAGAACCGTGCGCTCCTCCCGCCGGCCGAGCTCGACCCGCTCGCGCCCCAGAGCCCGACCAACCCGTCGGAGGTCCCCTCGACCTACGACGTCGCGGTCTTCGAGAACCGGTCACCCTCCTTCGGGCCCGACCCCGGCGACACGCACTCCGCTGACGCCCTCGCCGGCCTCGGGCTCGGCCGTGCGGCCGCGGCGGTCGGCCGCTGCGAGGTGATCTGCTTCAGCCCGGCGCGCGAGGGATCCTTCGGGTCCATCAGTCGTTCGCGGGCGCGCACCGTGATCGAGGCGTGGGCCGACCGCACCGCCGCCCTCTCGGTGATCCCGGGGATCGCACAGGTCTTCCCGTTCGAGAACCGCGGCGAGGCGATCGGGGTCACCCTGAGTCATCCGCACGGTCAGATCTACGGCTATCCCTACGTCACGCCGCGGACCCAGCGGCTCCTGGCCTCGATCGACGAGTACGGCCCCTCGCTCTTCGCCGACGTGCTCGACCACGAGCGCGCGGGGGAGCGGGTCGTGCTCGCCGGCCGGCACTGGACCGCGTTCGTCCCCTTCGCCGCGCGCTGGCCGCTCGAGGTCCACCTGCTCCCGCACGAGCACGTCGCCGACTTCACCGAGACGTCCACGGAGCAGCGTGACGAGCTGGCCGGGCTCTACCTCCGGCTGCTGCGCGGGGTCGACGCCCTCTACGGCGATCCGACGCCCTACATCGCCGGCTGGCACCAGGCGCCGGTCCACACCCATCGTGACCGCGTCCGGCTCTCCCTCCAGCTCACCAGTCCCCGCCGCGCCGAGTCGAAGCTGAAGTACCTCGCCGGCAGCGAGGCGGCGATGGGGGCCTGGATCGCCGACGTGGCGCCCGAGGAGCAGGCCGAGCGGCTGCGCGACGCGGTCGCCCGCGCCGACGCCGCCGATCCCGTGTGACCGGCTGACGATCAGCCGGCGACCACCGCCGCGAGCTGGTCGAGCCCCCACGCCAGGTCGTCGGCGGAGACCACGAGCGGCGGCGCGAGCCGGATCGTGGAGCCGTGGGTGTCCTTGGCGAGGACGCCGCGGGCCATGAGCGCCTCGCACACCTCCCGGCCGGTGCCGAGGGCCGGGTCGACGTCGACGCCCGCCCACAGGCCGCGGCTGCGGAAGCCGGAGATCCCGTGGCCGACGAGCGCGGAGAGCCGGTCGCGGAGCAGGACGCCGAGTTCGGCCGCCCGGGCCTGGAGGTCCCCGGGCTCGAGCAGGTCGAGTACGCCGACGCCGACCGCGCACGCGAGCGGGTTGCCACCGAAGGTGGAGCCGTGCTGGCCCGGCCTCAGCACGCCCAGCACGTCGCGGTCGGCGACGACCGCGGAGACGGGCACGATGCCCCCGCCCAGGGCCTTGCCGAGCACGTAGAGGTCAGGAACGACGCCCTCGTGGTCGGAGGCGAAGGTGCGGCCCGTGCGGCCGAGACCGGACTGGATCTCGTCGCAGGCGAGCAGCACGCTCTCCCGCGTGCAGAGGTCTCGCAGGCCTCGTAGGTAGCCCGCGGGCGGGATGATCACCCCGGCCTCACCCTGGATGGGCTCGACGAGCACCGCCACCGTCCGGGGCGTGAGCGCGGCTTCGACCGCTGCCAGGTCGCCGTACGGGACGAGCGTGAAGCCGGGGGTGAAGGGGCCGAAGCCGTCGTGGGCGTCCGGGTCGTCGGAGAAGCTCACGATCGTCGTGGTGCGTCCGTGGAAGTTGCCCGACATGACGATGATCTCGGCGCGGTCGTCGGGGACGCCCTTCACCTCGTAGCCCCACTTCCGGGCGACCTTGATCGCGGTCTCGACCGCCTCGGCGCCGGTGTTCATCGGCAGGACCAGGTCCTTGCCGCACAGATCGGCGAGCCTGGCGGTGAACTCCGCGAACCGGTCGTGGACGAAGGCGCGGCTGGTGAGGGTGAGTCGGTCGAGCTGCGCCTGGGCGGCGGCGACCAGGGTCGGGTGGGCGTGGCCGAAGTTGAGCGCGCTGTAGCCCGCCAGCATGTCGAGGTAGCGCCGGCCGTCCACATCCGTCATCCAGGCCCCGGCAGCCTCCGCCACGACGACCGGCAGCGGGTGGTAGTTGTGCGCGGTCCGGGCCTCGGCGGCCGCGACCAGCGCGGCGGTGTGGGGCGTGCTCCGGGGGCCTGCGGCGGCCGTCCCGGCCGGGGCGGTCTGCTGGTCGAGCAGGGTCATCGCGGTCTCCTCGCTGTCGGCGCGCTGGCATCGTCGGATTGTCGGACAATTCGGTCGTGTGGCCAGCCTACGCCGTCGTACGGCGGACTGGGTGCCTTCGCCGGTCAGCGATCCCTGTGCCCGCTCTCCGTCAGCCGTTCCGCCGGCCGTCGGGGAACTGCTTCTCGGGGCCTGCGTAGGTCGGGCACAGCGTGCGCACAGCCGAAGGGCGCAGCCTCGGAGGCATGACCGAGCAGATCGCCCCACCGACGTACCCGCCGCCAGGTCATCTCCCGCCCGCAGGCGGGCCGTATGTCGACGGACCGTCGACCCCCGCTGTCGCCGCCTACGGACCGCCGCCGACGAAGCGGCGGCTGCGAGACCGGCTCTTCGGGCTGCGCAGCGTCCTGGCGGTCGGCGCCGCCGGCGTCATCCTCGGCGGTGCCGCAGGCGCGGGGATCATGGCGCTCGCCGGCGGGGGTGATGACAGTGTGCAGGGCCCTCAGCGCGGGCAGCTCGGCAACGTCGCGCCCGGACAAGGGCAGTTCGGCGGCGGGTTCGATGGTCGCTTCCGGGGTCAGTACGACGGCGTCCCGGGCCAGTCGGGCGGTCAGTCGAGCGGCCAGTCGAGCGGCCAGCCGGGCTCGGGGGCACAGGACGGCGGCAGTGCCACGGGGAGCAGCGGCACCAACAGCTGAGCCGCCGGCGACGTACGCCTTCCTCTCTGTTCCGCTCGGCCCGGCGCCAGCGTTTTGACCCTCCCGTGGCCGGGCTCGTAATCTTGTGCGGTCGTGACTCCTGCCGCGTCTCGCTGCGTCCGTTCGTGGGCGCACGGTGAGGGCGCAGATCCGGATGACCACCGGCCGCGAGGCCGGTGGGGCAAGCCGGGCCGTGTTCGTCAGAAGCCACGAGCAGTACCACCCGGTCGGCGACCGCCGGCCGGGACCAACGAACGAAGAAGGCACACGTGCGTACCTACGCTCCCAAGCCGGGCGACGTCGAGCGCGCCTGGTACGTCATCGACGCTGAGGACGTCCGTCTCGGTCGCCTCGCTGTCCAGGTCGCCAACCTCCTCCGCGGCAAGCACAAGGCGATCTTCGCCCCGAACGCGGACACCGGTGACTTCGTCATCGTCGTCAACGCCGAGAAGGTCTCCCTCTCCGGCGACAAGGCCACCAAGAAGCTCGCCTACCGCCACTCGGGCTACCCGGGCGGTCTGACGGCCACCCCGATCGGCGAGGTCCTCGACAAGGACGCTCGCAAGGCGATCGAGAAGGCTGTGTGGGGCATGCTCCCGAAGAACAAGCTCGGTCGGCAGATGATCAAGAAGCTCAAGGTCTACAGCGGCCCGACGCACCCCCACCAGGCCCAGAAGGCCGTTCCGTTCGAGATCAAGCAGATCGCCCAGTGAGCCAGGAGAACAACGAGATGACTGAGAACACTGCTGTCTCAGGAGAGGTCGAGGAGACCTTCCAGACCGACGAGCAGGGCGTCGCCTACACCTCGGAGAGCGCCCCGTCGGCCGACACCCCGGCTCGCCCGGCGACCATCGCGCCCGCCGCCGCCACCGGCCGCCGCAAGGAGGCCGTCGCCCGCGTCCGCATCGTGCCCGGCACCGGCGTGTGGACCATCAACGGCCGCAAGCTCGAGGACTACTTCCCGAACGCGCTGCACCGCCAGGTCGCGAACGAGCCGTTCGCCGCCCTGCAGCTCGAGGGCCGCTTCGACGTCATCGCCCGCATCCACGGCGGCGGCATCGCCGGCCAGGCCGGCGCGCTGCGTCTCGGCGTGGCCCGTGCGCTCAACGACGTCGACGTCGAGGCCAACCGCCCGACCCTGAAGAAGGCCGGCCTGCTCACCCGCGACGCCCGCGTCGTCGAGCGCAAGAAGGCCGGGCTCAAGAAGGCCCGCAAGGCCTCGCAGTTCAGCAAGCGCTGATCTGGCTGCTGCCGCATGGCACGCCTCTTTGGCACGGACGGGGTCCGGGGCCGGGCGAACGGTGAGATCCTCACCGCCGCCCTGGCCCTGGACCTCGCGTCGTCTGCAGCCCTCGTCCTGACCGAGGAAGGCGGCTTCCGCGACCGCAAGCCGGTCGCGGTCGTCGGCCGTGACCCGCGCATCTCGGGGGAGTTCCTCCAAGCCGCCGTCGCCGCGGGTCTCGCCTCGGCCGGCGTCGATGTCATCGACCTCGGCGTCATCCCGACCCCGGGCATCGCCTATCTCACCGGTGCCCTCGACGCCGACCTCGGCGTCGTGATCACGGCGTCCCACAATCCGATGCCCGACAACGGCATCAAGTTCCTCCAGCGCGGTGGGCTCAAGCTCGACGACGCGCTCGAGGACCGCATCCAGGCCCGCCTCGGCCAGCCGTGGCAGCGACCCACCGGCGCCGACGTCGGCCGGATCAGCGCGCGTGAGACCGCGGTGGAGGAGTACGTCGGCTACTTGGTCGCCACGCTGACCCGTCCGCTCGCCGGGCTGAAGGTCGTCGTGGACTGCGCCGACGGCGCCGCCTCGGTGAGCGGTCCGCTCGCGCTCACCAACGCGGGCGCCACCGTGATCGCGATCCACGACGACCCGAACGGGCTGACCATCAACGACGGGTCGGGCTCGACCCATCCCGAGGCGCTGCAGAAGGCGGTGCTCGAGCACAACGCCGACGTGGGCTTCGCCTTCGACGGCGATGCCGACCGCTGCCTGGCCGTGGACGCGCAGGGCAACCTCGTCGACGGCGACCAGCTCATCGCCATCCTCGCGCTCGACCTCGCCGAGTCCGGGCGGCTCCCCGACGACACCGTCGTCGTCACGGTCATGAGCAACCTCGGCTTCCTGCAGGCGATGCAGGCGGCCGGCATCAGGGTGCGACAGACCAGCGTCGGCGACCGCTACGTCCTCGAGGAGATGCGCGCCCACGGCTACGCCATCGGCGGGGAGCAGTCGGGCCACATCATCCTGAGCGACCACGCCACCACCGGTGACGGGACCCTCACGGCGCTCCACGTCCTCCAGCGGATGATCGCGACCGGGAAGTCCCTCGCCGAGCTCGCCGGCGCCGTGGTGCGGCTGCCGCAGGTGCTTGTCAACGTCGCCGACGTCGACAAGGGCAGGTGCGGCGCGGACGACGGCGTCCTCGCGGCGGTCGCTGCGGAGGAGGCGGCGCTCGGTGGCCAGGGTCGCGTGCTGCTGCGCCCGTCCGGCACGGAGAACCTCGTCCGGGTCATGGTCGAGGCGCCCAGCCACGAGGAGGCCCAGTCGGTCGCGGAGCGGCTGGCCGACGTCGTACGCGCGCGTTTGAGCCTGTGATCGGCGGGTAGGCCACCGGCGTGGCCGCCCTCCGCTCCTTCGCCTGGGTCCTCGGGATCGTCGCCGCGCTCGCCGTCGTCGGGACGTCGGCGGCGGCGGTCGTGCTGCGCGACCCGGACCCGTTGGTGCTGCGTGGCGCCGGGGTCCGGGCGACGGTGCCCGACGAGGACTGGCGGATCGCGCCACCCGACTACACGATCGAGTACGCCGCCGGCGTCGGCGTCCTCGGCCCGGCGGTCTACCGCGAGGACTGGTGCGCGGCGGCCGCGCACAGCAGCCGGGCCTTCGCCGGCTTCGTCGACCGCGAGGGCCGCACGGCGCGCCAGATCGCGCAACGCTGGGGCGTCGCCATCACCCGCGACCGGATCGACGGCTCCTCGGTCGGCCCGGTCACGGTGGTCGCGTCCGGGCCAGGCCGTGCCGATGCCGATCTCCGCGTGCCGACCGGCCCGTGCAACCCGCCGCGCGAGCACCTCACCGTGGTCGCCGACGGCGACCAGGCCCTCATCCTGGTGCGTGACATCGACGTCGAGGGCGCCCTCCCGACCAGCAAGGCCGAGGCCGTCCTGGCCTCCCTCCGCTGCGCGAGCTGCGAGGAATGAGGCGCGAGTCGCGAGGAATGGACGCGCGAGTTGTGAGGAGTGCGCGTCAGAGCTTGCGGAGGCGCACGTAGCGGACCGAGTGGTCGCGGGCCTTGCGGAGCACGAGCGTGGCCCGCGAGCGGGTGGGAAGGACGTTCTGGACCAGGTTGGGGCCGTTGATCGAGTCCCAGATCTCCGATGCGCGGGCGACGGCCTCGTCGCGGGAGAGGGCGGCGTACTTGCTGAAGTACGACGACGGGTCCTGGAACGCCGTCTCGCGCAGGCGCAGGAAGCGCTCGACGTACCAGTCCTTGATGTGGCTGGTGCCCGCGTCGACGTAGACGGAGAAGTCGAAGAAGTCGGAGAGGCCGAGGCCGGTGGTGCCGTCGGCGCGGGCGCGGGCGGGCTGGAGGACGTTGAGTCCCTCGACGATGAGGATGTCGGGCCGCTTGATGACGACCTTCTCGTCGGGGATGACGTCGTAGACGAGGTGGGAGTACGTCGGCGCCTCGACCTCGTCCTTCCCCGACTTGATGTCGACCACGAACTTGAGCAGGGCACGCCGGTCGTAGGACTCCGGGAAGCCCTTCCGCTCCATGAGCCCGCGCCGCTCGAGCTCGGCGTTGGGATAGAGCCAGCCGTCGGTCGTCACCAGCGCCACGTTGGGGTGCTCGGGCCAGTGCGCGAGCATCTGCTGCAGGACGCGTGCGGTCGTGGACTTCCCGACGGCGACGGACCCGGCGACGCCGATCACGAACGGCGTGCGGGCCGGCATCTCCTGGTGGAGGAACGCCTCCTGCTGGCGGTGGAGCTGGCCGGCGGCCCCGACGTACAGGCTGACGAGGCGGCTGAGCGGGAGGTAGACCTCCTCGACCTCGGTGAGGTCGATCCGGTCGCCGAGGCCCTGCAGCCGCCGGATCTCCTCGGCGGTCAGCGGGCTGACGGTCTCGTGGGCCAGCTTGGCCCACGCCTCGCGGTCGAGCTCGACGTACGGCGAGGCCTCACGCTCGTCACCGCCCGGGCCGTGGGAAGACATGGGCTCGATTGTTGCCTACGCGGCCCTCCCGTGCCGGAGAGCCCCCCGCACGTAAGATCAGCCCCCATGTGCGGGATCGTGGGATATGTCGGCGAGCGGCCGGCGCAGCAGGTCGTGATCGAGGGGCTGCGGCGACTGGAGTACCGCGGCTACGACTCCGCGGGGATCGCGATCGTCGCGTCCGACGCGGGCGACGACGGGGCTGCGTTCGGGGAGAATGCGGTGCAGAAGCGGGCCGGCAAGCTCGCCAACCTCGAGAAGGCGCTCGCCGCGACGCCGCTGCCGCCGGCGACGACCGGCATCGGCCACACCCGCTGGGCGACCCATGGGCAGCCCAACGACGCCAACGCGCATCCCCACCTCGGCGAGCGTGGCCGGGTGGCGCTGGTCCACAACGGCATCATCGAGAACTTCGCCGAGCTGCGCGACCGGCTCGAGGCGGACGGCCACGTGCTGCGGTCCGAGACCGACACGGAGGTGGCCGCGCACCTGCTCGAGCTCGAGGTCGAGGCCGGCCACGACCTGACCACCGCGATGCAGCGGGTCTGCCGCCGGCTCGAGGGCGCCTTCACGCTCGTCGCCGCGGACGCCCGTGACGGCTCGCGGGTCGTCGCGGCCCGGCGCAACAGCCCGCTCGTCGTCGGGCTGGGGGAGGGGGAGAGCTTCCTCGGCTCCGACGTCGCGGCCTTCATCGAGTTCACCCGCGAGGCGCTCGAGCTCGGTCAGGACCAGGTCGTCACGATCACCCGGGACGGCGCCGAGATCACGACCTTCGACGGTACGCCGGCGCAGGGCCGCCGCTACCACGTCGACTGGGACCTCTCGGCCGCCGAGAAGGACGGCCACGACTGGTTCATGCGGAAGGAGATCTTCGAGCAGCCGCGGGCGGTCGCCGACTCGCTGCTCGGGCGGCGCGGCGTCGACGGACGGCTGCAGCTCGACGAGATGCGTCTCTCCGACCAGGAGCTGCGCGACATCACCAAGATCATCATCATCGCCTGCGGCACGTCGTTCTATGCCGGCATGGTCGCGAAGTACGCCATCGAGCACTGGTGCCGCATCCCGGTCGAGGTCGAGCTGGCGTCGGAGTTCCGCTACCGCGACCCGATCCTCGACTACTCCACTCTCGTCGTCGCCATCTCCCAGTCCGGGGAGACCGCCGACACGCTGCAGGCGATCCGCCACGCCCGCACCCAGCGGTCGAAGGTGCTCGCGATCTGCAACACCAACGGCTCGACGATCCCGCGCGAGTCGGACGCGGTGATCTACACCCACGCCGGCCCGGAGATCGGGGTCGCCTCCACCAAGGGGTTCCTGACCCAGCTGGTGGCCTGCTACCTGCTCGCGCTCTACCTCGCCCAGGTGAAGGGCACCCGGTTCGGCGACGAGATCGACCAGGTCCTCGGCCAGCTCGAGGCGATGCCCGAGCAGATCGAGAAGGTGCTGGCGCTGGCACCCGACGTCTACGCGCTCGCGCGAGAGCACGTCCAGAGCCGCTCCGTGCTCTTCCTCGGCCGCCACGCCGGATACCCGGTCGCGCTCGAGGGGGCGCTCAAGCTCAAGGAGCTCGCCTATCTCCATGCCGAGGGCTTCGCGGCGGGGGAGCTCAAGCACGGCCCGATCGCACTCGTCGAGGAGGGCCTGCCGGTGCTCTGCGTGGTCCCGCCCCGCGGCCGCGACCAGCTGCACGACAAGATGCTGTCGGGCATCCAGGAGGTCCGTGCCCGGGGCGCGCGCACCCTCTGCCTGGCCGAGGAGGGCGACGAGCAGGTCGCGCCCTACGCCGACGAGCTCATCCGACTGCCGCGCGTCCCGGTCCTGCTGCAGCCGCTGGTCGCCGTCGTACCTCTCCAGCTCTTCGCCTGCGAGCTCGCCACCGCGCTCGGGTACGACGTCGACCAGCCGCGCAACCTGGCCAAGTCCGTCACGGTGGAGTGAGGGGCCCGGGGTGGGGGTGATCGGCGTCGGGATCGACGTGTGCGACATCGACCGTTTCGAGGAGTCGCTGGCGCGTACGCCTGGCCTGCGGGAGCGGCTGTTCACGCTCCAGGAGGCGGCGCGTCCGCCGGCCTCGCTCGCGGCGCGGTTCGCCGCGAAGGAGGCCCTCGCCAAGGCCCTCGGCGCGCCCCAGGGGATGGCGTGGCACGACGCCGAGGTCGTCTCGGAGGACACCGGTCGGCCGCGCTTCGAGATCCGCGGCACGGTCCGTGCCCGCGCCGACGACCTCGGTGTCGGCTCCGTCCACCTCTCGCTCTCCCACGACGCCGGCGTCGCGTCCGCCATGGTGGTCCTCGAGGGCTAGGGAAGCGCTGGTCCCTCACCGCCTCGGGCACGATGTCCCCATGAGGCGGGCACACACGGTCGAGCAGGTCCGGGCGGCGGAGGCCGCGCTGATGGCGACGCTTCCCGAGGGGACGTTGATGCAGCGGGCCGCCACCGGACTGGCATACGCCGTCATCGACCTGCTCGGCGGGGCCTACGGTCGACGCGTCGTGCTGCTCGTGGGCAGCGGGGACAACGGCGGCGATGCGTTGTACGCCGGCGCGCTGCTCGCCCGCCGAGGCGCCGGCGTCGAGGCGTGGCTGCTGTCCGCGCGCGCCCACGAGGGCGGGATCGCCGCGCTCCGGGCGGCGGGCGGTCGGGTTGTGAGTGCCAGCGAGGCCCAGGGGCCGCGCTGGCACTCACAACCCGATGTCGTGGTGGACGGGATCGTCGGGATCGGCGGCACGCCGGGACTGCGTCCGGACGCGGAGGCGGCGCTGGCGGCACTGGCCGGGGTCCCGGTCGTGGCGGTGGACACCCCGAGCGGCGTCGATGTCGACACGGGAGAGGTGCCGGGAAGCCACGTGACGGCGGACCTGACGGTCACGTTCGGCACCCACAAGCCGTGCCACCTGCTCGACCCCGCGGCCCGCGCCTGCGGCGCCGTCCAGCTCGTGGACCTCGGCGTCGACCTGCCGCCCGCGCCGTTGGAGAGCCTGCAGGCGCACGACGTGGCGGCGCTGCTGCCGCGCCCACCCGCGGACGCGCAGAAGTACACCCGCGGCGTCGTCGGCCTGCGCGTCGGCAGTGCCACCTACCCCGGTGCCGCCCTGCTCTCCGCGGCCGGCGCCGACACCGGCCTCGTCGGGATGGTCCGCTACGTCGGCAGCGCAGCCGATGCCGTCAAGCAGCACCACCCGGCCGTCGTCGGACCCGGCCGGGTGCAGGCGTGGGTGGTCGGCTCCGGTGGCGGCGAGCACGCCGGAGAGGAGCTCGCCGCGGCGGTCGAGGACGGCGTCCCGGTCGTCGTGGACGCCGACGCACTCGCCCACGTGACCGGCCCCCTGCCCGTCCCTACGGTCCTCACGCCCCACGCGGGCGAGCTCGCCGGCATGCTCAGCCGCGCGTCCGGGCCGACCGAGCGGACCGAGGTCGAGGCGCGGCCGTACGCTGCCGCGCTCGCCGCCGCGCGACAGTACGACGCCGTCGTACTCCTCAAGGGACGGCGCACGCTCATCGCGCGACCGGACGGACGCGCCCGGGTCAACACCACCGGCACGCCGTGGCTGGCCACGGCGGGTGCCGGCGACGTCCTCGGCGGGCTGGTCGGTGCGCTGCTCGCCGCGGGCCTCACGGCCTACGACGCAGCCTCGGTCGGGGCGTGGCTCCACGGCGCCGCGGCGACCCTGGCCGCCCAGGACGGGCCGATCACGGCGGGTGACGTGGCTCGCGCGATCCCCGCCGTCGTCCGTGGCCTGCCGTGATGCTTGCGGCGCGGATGGGACACTGGACCCATGAGCCGCGCCGAGATCGTCGTCGACGTCGCCGCGATCAGGCACAACGTGGGCCTGCTGCGGCGCCACGTGGGCGTGCCGGTGATGGCGGTCGTGAAGGCCGACGGCTACGGCCACGGGCTGGTCGAGGCGGCGCGGGCAGCGCGCGAGGGCGGCGCCGAGTGGCTGGGCGTGGCCTCGCTCGACGAGGCGCTCGCCCTGCGCGAGGCGGGTGACACCGGGCGACTGCTGTGCTGGCTGCTCGTCCCGGCCGAGGACCCGACCCCGGCGGTCCGGCACGGCATCGACGTCACGGCCTACACGCTCGCCGACCTGGACCGTCTCGCCGACGTCGCGCGCGCGATCGACGTACGCCCGCGGGTGCAGCTCAAGATCGATACCGGGCTCTCCCGCGGCGGGGCGACCCCGGCGCAGTGGCCGGCGCTGGTCGAGCGGGCCCGTGGGCTCGAGCTCGCCGGACTCGCGAGGATCAGCGGGATCTGGTCCCACTTCAGCTCCAGCGAGGAGCCCGACGACCCGGCCAACGAGGCCCAGGAGAAGGTCTTCCGCGAGGCGCTCGACCTCGCCGCCGAGGCCGGTCTGCGCCCCGAGGTGCGTCACCTCGCCAACTCTGCGGCCGCGCTGCTGCGGCCGAGCAGCCGGTTCGACCTGGTGCGCTGCGGCCTGGCGACGTACGGCCTCGACCCCGCCCCCGGCCTCAGTCCCGACCTCGGCCTCGTCCCGGCGATGACGGTGCGCGCCGACCTGGCGCTCGTCAAGGACGTCGAGGCGGGGGCGCAGGTGTCCTACAACCACACCTGGACCGCCGACCGGCCGACGACGCTGGGCCTCGTCCCCGTCGGGTACGCCGAGGGCATCCTGCGCCACGCCGGCAACCGCGCCGAGGTGCTGGTCGGCGGCGAGCGCCGCCCGGTGCGGGGCCGGATCTGCATGGACCAGTTCGTCGTCGACCTCGGCGGCGACCACCCCGCTCCCGGCGACGAGGTGCTGCTCTGGGGGCCCGGCACGCACGGTGAGCCCACGGCCGATGACTGGGCGGTGGCGAGTGAGACGATCTCCTACGAGATCGTCACCAGGATCGGAGGACGCATGACCCGGCGGTACGTCGACAGCGACCGCTCCCGCGCGGACCACGAGGACCGTCGATGAGCCTCGCCGGCCGGATCGCGGGCGTGACCGCAGGGGCCGTGGCCGCGGCGGCGGTCGGCGGTGCCGCGCGGGCCGCGGTGACGGTGAGCCGTCGACGCCGGGTGATCGACGCGCGTCCGAGCGACCCCACCGCGTTCGGCTCGCTGCACTCCTGCCCGCACACCGTCGTCACCTCCGACGGCGTGCCGCTCCACGTCGAGGTCGACGAGGTCGACGGGACCGGGCGCCCGACATCCGAGGTGACGCTGGTCTTCGTGCACGGATACGCCCTCAACCTCGACTGCTGGCACTTCCAACGGACCGCGTTCCGCGGGCTCGTCCGCTCGGTCTACTACGACCAGCGCAGCCACGGCCGCAGCGGCCGGTCGCCGCTCACCAACGCGACCATCGACCAGCTCGGCGAGGACCTGCTCGACGTGCTCGAGGCGGTCGTGCCCGAGGGGCCGATCGTGCTCGTCGGACACTCGATGGGCGGCATGACGATCGTGGCGCTCGCCGAGCAACACCCTGAGCTCTTCGCCCCGCTCGAGCAGGGCGGCCGGATCGTCGGCACCGCGCTCATCTCGACCACCGCCGGTGGTCTCGACCCGGGGCGGCTGCTGATGCCGGTCGTGCCGGCGAAGATCAGCGGCAGCCTCACCCACGGCGCGATCCGCACGCTCGCACGGGGTCACCGGGCCGTCGACGGCGTACGCCGCATCGGGCGGTCGATCGCCACCGTCGCCACCGACGCGTTCGCATTCGGCGACGAGGTGCCGGCGGCGTACGTCGAGTTCGTCGACGAGATGCTCTCGGACACGCCGTTCGAGGTCGTCGCGGAGTTCTTCCCGAGCTTCCGGGCGCTCGACAAGTTCGACCACGTTGCCGCGCTCGGCAACGTCCCGACCACCATCATCTGCGGCACCGCCGACAAGCTCACCAGCATCGGCCACAGCCGCAAGCTGCATGCCCGCATCCCGGGTTCGACATTGCTGGAGTGCGAGGGCGCGGGTCACATGGTCATCCTCGAGCGCCACGGTCAGGTCAACGCCGCGCTCGACCAGCTGCTCGCCGCCACCCGCCACGTCGAGTCGGCCTGACGCCCATGCCCGCAGCGAACCCTGAGCTGAGCGTCGAGAAGGTCGGTCCCGAGGCGGCCGCCGAGGTCCTGGCGATCGTCCTCGCCGCGTTCTCCGAGCGGCCCCCGCTCGACCCGCCCGCCGACGCGCTCCTCGAGACCGAGGCGACGATGAAGGACCACCTGGCGGCGTACGGCGGCGTGCTCGCGCGCCTGCACGGCGCGCCGGTCGGCACGGTCGTGCTCGACCCGGTCGGCCCGACGATGTGGCTGCGCCGGTTCGCCGTCCTGCCCGGCCAGCAGGGCCACGGCATCGCCCACCGGATGGTCGACGCCGCGGTCGGCTTCGCCGCCGAGGCCGGGCTCGAGGACCTCGCCGTGGTCGCCCGCGAGGAGCTGCCGCGCACGGTGCGGTTCTGGGAGCGGCAGGGCTTCCGCGAGATCGGCCGCACCTCACCGCATGTCCGGATGCACCGTCCGCTGCGCACCCACGTGCTCGAGGTCCCCGACCCCGAGCACATGCAGGAACTCGGCCGACGCCTCGCGCCGCAGCTGCATGCCGGTGACCTGCTGGTCCTGACCGGGGAGCTCGGCGCCGGCAAGACCACGTTCACCCAGGGGCTGGGCGCCGGGCTCGGCGTCCGCGGGGGGATCACCTCGCCGACCTTCGTCATCGCGCGCGTCCACCCCTCCGAGGTGGGCGGCCCGGAGCTGGTCCACGTCGACGCCTACCGCCTGGGCGGCTTCGACGAGCTCGACGACCTCGACCTCGACACCGATCTCGACGACGCGGTCACCGTCGTCGAGTGGGGCGAGGGACTGGCCGAGGGGCTCTCCGACTCGCGCCTGGAGATCCGGATCGTCCGCGCGCTCACCGTCGACGAGCTGACCGGGGAGCTCGACCCGCGCCGGGTCGAGATCACGCCGGTCGGCCCCCGTTGGCACGACTTCACTCTGGAGGACCTCGTCTGATGCTCCTCGCCTTCGACACCGCGACGCCGCAGGTCACCGCCGCGCTCCTCGATGAGGGCACGGTCGTCGCCGAGCTCGCCTCCGAGCGTGCCATGAAGCACGGCGAGCAGCTCGCACCGCTGATCGAGGCGGTGATGGGCCAGGCAGGGATCGTCCGGCAGGACCTCACCGCGGTCGCCGTCGGCGCCGGCCCCGGACCCTTCACCGGGCTGCGGGTCGGGCTCGTCACCGCGCGCACGCTCGGGTTCGTCCTCGACCTCCCCGTCTACGCAGTCTGCTCCCTCGACGCCCTCGCCGTTGAGGCCAGCGCCCGCGGCCTCGTCGACGCGCCGTTCGTGGTGGCCACGGACGCGCGTCGGAAGGAGGTCTACCTGGCGTCGTACGACGGCGACGGGCGGCGTCTCGAGGGTCCGGCCGTCGCGCGGCCGGCCGACGTCGCGACGTCCGCGCCGGTGGTCGGGGAGGGGGCGGTGCTCTATCCCGATGCGTTTCCGAACGCCGTCGGCCCGACCCGGCCCAGCGCCGGCTGGCTCGGCCGTGCCGTCGTCGAGGAGCTGGTGGAGATCGTCGACCCGGAGCCGCTCTACCTCCGGCGCCCGGACGCGGTGGAGCAGGCGGCGCGGTCTTCCCAAGGACCGGCGTCACGGTGAGCGACGTCGAGATGAGCGGTGTCGCCGCGGGCGTCCGCACGGCGACCCTCGACGACGTCGACGCGCTGGTGCAGCTCGAGCTGGAGTCGTTCCCGGGGGACGAGTGGACGGCCGACTACCTCCGTCTCGCCGTCGACGGGCACATGCCGACGGTGCGTGTGCTCGTCGCCGCCCCGGATGGCGCCGTGGTGGGCCACGCGATCATCAGCGTCGTCTACGAGATCGCGGAGCTGCAGCGCATCGCCGTGGCCGAGACGGCGCGTCGTCGCGGGCTCGCGACCGCGCTTCTCGATGCCACCGTCGCGCTCTGCCGTGACGCGGACGCCGAGCGCCTGCTGCTCGAGGTGCGCGAGCAGAACCAGCCGGCGCTCGCGTTCTATCGCAGGGCCGGGTTCGCCGAGATCGACCGGCGTGACCGGTACTACCGCGACGGCTCCACCGCGATCGTCCTCGCGCTGGACCTCACGGTCGGCTGAACGGAAATCTGTTCGGGGGCTCTGGGCGTCGCTGTGCGATCCCACAGACCCCTTTCCCCGCGAACAGGCACTGCCCCGGTGGTGGGCCGTCGCCGGAGCGGACTGACCGGTCCGAACAGAATTCTGTTCGGACCGGCCCGCGCCGAGCTCGCGCCGGCCCCCTCGAGCCGCTCCAGCTGGTCCGCTCGGCCCACTGGGCGGCCCGGGCGCGCCGCAGCTCGCCGGCGAAGCCCCCCGCCCCCGGGGCCGGACGCTCACCGCGCTTCCGCCACGGCCGCAGGATCACGGCCGCAGGATCACGGCAGGTAGTACGTCGGGTTGGGCAGCTTGACGGCATGTTCGGCGTACCCGCCGATGAGGTCGGAGTACTGGTCGCCGAAGTTCGCGACGATCCGGTAGCCCTGCGCCACGACGTGCCTGCGGGTCTGCGACTTGTACTCGATGGTGGAGCAGGTGTCGTCGGTGCCGCAGTCGATGTAGGCCGGCGGAGTGCCGCCGCTGGCCCACTTCGTGTAGTAGGTCGCGGGCGTGAAGCCGACGTAGCCGACCTTGGCGAGGTTCCCGAGGGTCGCGTCCTTCTGCGCGTCGTTGCGCCCGGTCAGACCGATCGGGGTGCAGCCGGCCGCGGCGATCGCCGTCTCGAGGCCGACCATCGACGGCGTGGCGGGGAAGCGCTCGTCCTGCACCCACTGGTCCTGGAGCGCGGGGTCATAGCTGAACTTCATCGCCCCGTCCTCCATGTCGTAGGTCCACAGCGTGGTGTCGTCGGCGTCGAAGACGATCGCGGGCCGCTGACCACGGGCGGCGAGCCGCTGACACTCGGAGACGAGTCGCGGCTGCCACTGCCGGACCAGCCGCGCCATCTGCGAGATGTAGGGCGAGGAGGTCTTGTCGGCGATGCCGGTCGGCGCGTTCTCGTAGGCGCGGATCTCCTTGCGCAGCGGGTCGAGGTTCGGGATGTCGTCACCGCTGCGCACCCGCGCGCCGCTGGAGCCGTCGGGCGCCATCGTGTATTCCGTCGGCGGCACCATGCGCCGGTCGCTCCGGGGCGCGCCGGCGATGTCGGCCGCGGCGAGGAAGTACGTCGGGTTCGGGATCTTGGTGTCGCGCGCGGCGTACCCGCCTTCGAGGTCGCTCCACTGGTCGCCGACGTTCATGACGACCGTGTCGCCGAGGTCCTGCTCGATGTGCTTGCGGGTGTTCGCCTTGTATTCGACGGTGTTGCAGGTCAGGGAGAGCGTGCAGTCACCGATGTAGGCCGGCTTGGCGCTCGGGTCCGCGGTGTTCCACTTCGTGTAGAGGTTGTCGTCGTCGAACAGCGGCGTCCCCGAGGCTGTCCCGTCCCGGGTGAAGCCCTGGGCGGTGAGGTTCGCGACGGTCGCGTCCTCCTGCGTGAAGGGGCGGCCGGTGATGCCGTAGAGGTCGTAGCCGCGCGCCTTGATGGTCCGCAGCAGCCGCGGCATGCCCGGGACTGCCGGGAACGCCTCGTCCATGACCCAGGTGTTGTTGACGGTCGGGTCGTAGTTGAAGTTGGTGGCCTCCTCGAAGGCGTAGTCGAGGAGCAGGGTGGCGTCGACGTCGAAGACGACCGCCTGGTGCGCGCGGTGCCGGACGGGGAGTGCCTGGAGGATGCGACGCTCGATGCGGCGCACGTTGGCGGCGTACGGCGACGTGGTGAGGTTCGGCAGGTAGATCTGCCCCGATGCCTGACCGGTCGGGTCCGGTCCCTTGTAGGCGCCGTAGTAGGTGCGGATCGTCGACTTCACCGAGTCGATGTTGGGGATGTCCTCGCCGCTCGTGGGCGAGGCGACGGCGCCGGTGGCCTGGTCGACCACCATCGTGAAGTGGGTCTTGGGCGCGAGCCGGCTCTGGTGGGCGGGCTGGCGATGGGCCGGCGGTGCCGGCGTGCGGTGGTGTGCCGTATCGCTCTGGCGGGCCTCGGCGGGGCTGGTGCCCGCGAGCAGGCCGCCGGTGAGAAGGGCGGCCGCGGTGGCGGCGATGATGCCCGAACGGTTCATGGTGTCTCCCGGATGGACGGCGATCGAGAACGCATCAGGAACCTATGGCCGCGCGCCGCGACCCCACAAGGGACCCCTGGCCGGGTCAGGGGCGCTCACCCCGTGCCCGGCACAATGGGAGCATGCCGACCACCGACGCTGCCGGGCCCCTCGTCCTCGGGATCGAGACCTCCTGCGACGAGACGGGGGTCGGCGTCGTCCGTGGCCGCACGCTCCTGGCCGACGCGGTGGCGAGCAGCGTCGACGAGCATGCGCGGTACGGCGGCGTCGTACCCGAGGTGGCGAGCCGCGCCCACCTCGAGGCGATGGTGCCGACGCTGGAGCGGGCCTGCGAGACCGCCGGCATCAGGCTCCACGACGTCGATGCCGTCGCGGTGACGGCCGGCCCGGGTCTGGCCGGCGCCCTGCTCGTCGGCGTCGCGGCGGCGAAGGCGCTCGCGCTCGGGCTGGGGAAGCCGTTGTACGGCGTCAACCACCTGGCCTCGCACGTCGCCGTCGACCAGCTCCAGCACGGGCCGCTGCCGGAGCCCTGCCTGGCGATGCTCGTCTCCGGCGGTCACTCCAGCCTGTTGAGGGTCACCGACGTCACCCGAGGCGTCGAGCCGATGGGCGCCACGATCGACGACGCCGCAGGGGAGGCGTTCGACAAGGTCGCCCGGCTGCTCGGTCTCGGGTTCCCCGGCGGCCCCGTGATCGACCGGACCGCCACCTCGGGCAGCTCGATCGCCATCGACTTCCCCCGCGGCCTCACCAGCAGGCGTGATCTCGAGCGCCACCGGTTCGACTTCTCCTTCTCCGGCCTCAAGACCGCCGTCTCGCGCTGGGTCGAGGCGAAGCAGCGCGCCGGTGAGGAGGTGCCGGTCGCCGACGTCGCGGCCAGCTTCCAGGAGGCGGTCTGCGACGTCCTCGTCCAGAAGGCCCTCGACGCCGCGTCCTCGGAGGGGATCGAGGACATCGTCATCGGGGGCGGTGTCGCCGCCAACAGTCGTCTCCGCGTGCTGGCCGAGGAGCGCGCCGAGCGGCTCGGCATCCGGGTCCGCGTGCCGCGGCCCGGGCTGTGCACCGACAACGGCGCGATGGTCGCGGCGCTGGGGGCCGAGATGGTCGCCCGCGGGCGCACGCCGTCGACGCTCGACCTGCCGGCCGACTCCTCGCAGCCGATCACCAGCGTCCTGGTCTGACCGCCGGGCGGTCGGAAAACCCGCGTAGACGGGGCCGGGCTGATCCTCTCGGCGACGGCGCCGGCGGTCAACGCAAGGACCAGGTCGGTGACCCGGTGGGGCCGGGAGGCCTCCTT